>NZ_JARJLT010000404.1 GCF_029335315.1 Pseudomonas citronellolis | reverse complement strand
CCGGCGCCAACGGTACGGCCGCCTTCGCGGATCGCGAAGCGCAGGCCATCTTCCATGGCGATCGGAGCGATCAGGGTGACAACCATTTTCACGTTGTCGCCCGGCATTACCATCTCAACGCCTTCCGGCAGTTCGCAGTTGCCGGTCACGTCGGTGGTACGGAAGTAGAACTGCGGACGGTAGCCTTTGAAGAACGGGGTGTGACGACCACCTTCTTCCTTGGACAGCACGTACACTTCGCACTCGAACTTGGTGTGCGGCTTGATGGTGCCCGGCTTGGCCAGAACCTGGCCACGCTCTACGTCTTCACGCTTGGTGCCGCGCAGCAGGACGCCGACGTTCTCGCCAGCACGACCTTCGTCGAGCAGCTTGCGGAACATTTCAACGCCGGTGCAGGTGGTCTTGGTGGTCGCCTTGATACCGACGATTTCCACTTCTTCCTGGATCTTGACGATGCCACGCTCGACACGGCCAGTTACCACGGTGCCACGACCGGAGATCGAGAACACGTCTTCGATCGGCATCAGGAA
>NZ_JARJLT010000403.1 GCF_029335315.1 Pseudomonas citronellolis | reverse complement strand
CGGCGGTCACGCACATGCGATTGCTCATGGGTTGTCTCTTGTTTTTATGGGTGTGCGATCCCCTGCCGAGCGACCGGAGGGCCGCGGCCAAGCGCAGGGCGGGAATCGTCGGGTTCGGCGACGGGAGCTGGGGGGCGTTTCCGCTTCAACCGCCCCTGCCCGGGTTCCATCGCCGGCTTGCCTTGGGCGGGCGTCCCGGCCGGACGCCCGCTTGCCATTGCCGGGTGCTCAGGCGCGCGCGGCGCGCGTCTCGGGTTGGCCGGCGCGGCGGCGCACCAGCAACAGGTGCGTGGCCAGGCCGAAGATCAGGCCCCAGAAGGCCGCCGAAAGGCCGAGGAAGGACATGCCCGAGGCGGTCACCAGGAAGGTGATCAGCGCCGCTTCGCGGTCCTCGGGCACGCCCATGGCGCCGGCCAGGGCGCCGCCGATGGCACCGAACAGGGCCAGGCCGGCCAGGGCGGCGACCAGTTCATGGGGGAAGGCGCTGAACAGCGACACCAGGGTGGCGCCGAACACCCCCAGCAGCAGGTAGGCGACGCCGCCCACCACGCCGGCGACATAGCGCCGCGCCGGGTCTTCGTGGGCCTCGCGGCCGGTGCAGATGGCCGCGGTGATGGCGGCGAGGTTCAGGCCGTGGCAGCCGAACGGCGCCAACAGCAGGGTGCCCAGGGCGCTGCTGGCGATCAGCGGGCGCGCCGGGGTCTGGTAGCCGTCGTTGCGCAGCACCGCGACGCCCGGCACGAACTGCCCGGTAAGTGCCACCACTACTAGCGGCAGGGCGATGTTGAGCAGCGCGTGCAGGCTGAATTCAGGGGCGATCCATTGCGGCGTGGCCAGGCCGATCACCAGTGCCTCGACGTTCAGCTGGCCACCGCCGATGGCCATGGCGCAGCCCACCAGCAGCACCAGGGCCACCGCGTAGCGCGGCGCCAGGCGCTTGCCCAGCAGGTAGGCGACGAACATCGCCAGGACCAGCGCCGGCTTGTTCTGCAGCGAAACGAACAACTGGGTGCCGAAGCTGAACAGGATACCCGCCAGCATGGCCGCGGAGATCGCCGGCGGCAGCTTGCCGACCACGCGATCGAAGGCCCCGGAAATACCCACCAGGAAGATGATCAGGCTCGACACCAGGTAGGCGCCGACCGCCTCGTTCAGGCTGATGCCCGGCAGCAGCGCCACCAGCAGCGCCGAGCCCGGCGCCGACCAGGCGATCACCAGCGGCACCTTGTAGCGCAGGCTGAGGAAGATGCCGAGCACACCGCTGCCGATGGAGATCGCCCAGACCCAGGACGACACCACGGCGTCCTCAAGGCCGGCGCTCTTTGCCGCCTGGAACACGATCACCAGGGGCCCGGCGTAGGAAATCAGGGTGGCGATCAGGCCGGCCACCAGGGCGGACAGCGAGAAGTCGCGGATGAGGTCTTTCATGGCGCCTCACTTTTCTTGTTTTGCACGCATGGCTTCGCCGTGCCGGCAAGCCGGCGGAGCGAGGCTCGGGAGGAGGACCTGCAGGAGCGGGCCATGCCCGCGAATCGCGCCCATGGGGCGCTCCTACAGGAAACCGCGGCGCAATGGATCGCGCCGCGGTAGAGGGCTCAGGCGCCCTGCACCTGCAGTGCGCGTGGGCGCTGGCTGCGCTGCTCGTCGTCGGCGCTGGCGGCCTTCTGCAGCTGGAAGCTGAATTCCAGCTCGGCGCGGCGAGCGCCATTGGCGTCCTCGACGAAGTTGACCTCGCCGACCAGCCCGTCGCGGGTGGCGTAGGCGAAGTCGTCCCACAGGTACTGGTCGCCCGACAGGTTGATCTGGGTGGTCAGGTGACGGTAGCCCGGCGCCGAGATGAAGAAGTGGATGTGCGCCGGACGCTGGCCGTGGCGGCCGAGCTGGTCCAGGCATTCCTGGGTCGGGCCCTGCGGGTTGCAGCCGTAGCCGCTGGGCACGATGCTGCGGGCGCGGTAGCGACCCTCGGCGTCGGTGATGATGCGCCGGCGCAGGTTGTACTCGGACTGGCTCTGGTCGAAGTAGGAGTAGTTGCCCTTGGTGTTGGCGTGCCACAGGTCGACGGTGGCGCCGGCGATCGGCTGGCCGTCGAGGTCGAGCACCTGGCCTTCCAGCAGCATCAGGGTGGCCACGCCATCCTCGCTGCCGTCGTCCATGCGCACTTCGCCTTCGGCGATGGGCGCGCCGGCCACGTACAGCGGGCCTTCGATGGTACGCGGGGTGCCGCCGGTCTTGCCGGCCAGCTCGTCCTTGGCGTCGTTGAGCAGGTCGAGGAAGTGCTCGACGCCCAGGCCGGCCACCAGCAGGCCGGCTTCGCAGCTGCCGCCCAGGCGGTTCAGGTAGTCGACGGCGGTCCAGAATTCGTCGTCGGTGACTTCCAGGTCCTCGATGAGCTTCGCGGTGTCCTGCAGCACGCGCAGGATGATCTGCTTCAGGCGCGGGCTGCCGTTGTCGTTGCCGTAGCCGGCGGCTTCCTGGAAGAACTTCTGGATCTCGGCAGTCTGGGAAATCTTCACGGTCATGATCTTCACCTCGTCTTGTTCTTGTGCAAGGGGTTGTCGTTCAGGGACGTTTCAGCGGTCGTCGGCATGGATCGACGACGGATGGCGGCAGAGCCCGTCGACCTCGATGTCCATGTAGGGGAACAGCGGCAGCTGCATCAGGGTGTCGTGCAGCTCCTCGACGCTGGCGAGGTCGAAGACGCTGTAGTTGGCGTAGTGCCCGGCGATGCGCCAGAGGTGGCGCCACTTGCCCTCGCGTTGCAGGCGCTGGGCCAGTTCCTTCTCGTCGGCCTTGAGCTGGGCGGCCTTGGCCGGGTCCATGTCGACGGGCAGTTTCACGGTCATCTTCACGTGGAAGAGCATGGGTTGTTCTCCTCTATCTCGATTTCAGGCGCGCGATTCAGGGGCGGCGGAAGCGCTTGACGCGCTCCTCGTCCAGGCTCAGGCCGAGGCCCGGGGCGTTCGGTACGAGCAGTTGGAAGTCGCGGTACACCGGCGCTTCGGTGACGATTTCCTCGGTCAGCAGCAGCGGGCCGAAGAGTTCGGTGTGCCAGGTCAGTTGCTTGAGGGTGACGAAGGCGTGGGCCGAGGCCAGGGTGCCGACGGCGCCTTCGAGCATGGTCCCGCCGTACAGGGCGATGCCGGCCGCCTCGGCGATCTGCGCGGTGCGCAACACGGCGCGCGGGCCGCCGTTCTTGGCGATCTTCAGGGCGAAGATGCTGGCGGCGCCGTCGGCGGCCAGGCTGAAGGCGTCCTCGACGCTCTCGATGGACTCGTCGGCCATGATCGGCGCCGGGCTGCGCTGGTTCAGGCGCACCTGGCCGGAACGGTTGATCCGCGAGATGGGCTGTTCGATCAGGTCGATGCCGTTCTCGCCGAGCACCTGGCAACCACGGATGGCCTGGGATTCGTCCCAGTACTGGTTGACGTCCACGCGCACGCTGGCGCGATCGCCCAGGGCCTTCTTGATCGCCACCACGTGCTTGAGGTCCTGCTCCAGCGGGTTGGCGCCGATCTTCAGCTTGAAGATGCGGTGGCGGCGCAGGTCGAGCATGCGCTCGGCCTCGTCGATGTCGCGGGCGGTGTCGCCGCTGGCCAGGGTCCAGGCCACTTCCAGGCCATCGCGCACGCGGCCGCCGAGCAGTTCGCTGACCGCCAGGCCGAGGCGTTTGCCCTGGGCGTCGAGCAGCGCGGTTTCCACCGCCGAGCGGGCGAAGGTGTTGCCCTTGATGGCCTTGTCCAGACGCTGCATGGCGGCGTTGATGTTGCTGGCGTCCTGGCCGATCAGCAGGGGCGCGAAGTGCGCCTCCAGGTTGGCCTTGATGCTCTCCGGGCTCTCGTTGCCGTAGGCCAGGCCGCCGATGGTGGTGGCCTCGCCGAGGCCCTCGATGCCGTCGCTGCAGCGCAGGCGCAGGATCACCAGGGTCTGCTGCTGCATGGTGTGCATCGCCAGCTTGTGCGGGCGGATGGTCGGCAGGTCGACGATGATCGCTTCGAGGCGTTCGATCAGGACTTGGGTCATGTCAGGTTCCATTCACGCTAGGCTGCTTGTCAGGGCCCGGCCGTCTGTCGCGGCCGATACCCTCCAGGGGTTTTCTTGCACGTCGAAGGATTGCGCCGGCGGCGACGGGCAGTCCAATATCGTTGCCCTCTCGTTCCATACCCTGGAGGTATCATGGAGCTCAGACACCTGCGTTACTTCCAGGCGGTGGCGGAAACCCTCAACTTCACCCGCGCCGCCGAACGCCTGCACATCGCCCAGCCGCCGCTGAGCCGGCAGATCCAGCAACTCGAGGAACTGCTCGGGGTCGAATTGCTGGAGCGCGGCCGGCCGCTGCGCCTGACCGAGGCCGGGCGCTTCTTCTACGAGCAGAGCGGCACCCTGCTGGAGCAGTTGCGCAACATCTGCGACAACACCCGCCGCATCGGCCTGGGCCAGCGCCAGTGGCTGGGCATCGGCTTCGCCCCGTCGACGCTCTACGCGGTGCTCCCGGAGCTGATCCGCGAGCTGCGCGGCGACGCCGAACTGGAGCTGGGCCTGCAGGAAATGACCACCCTGCAGCAGGTCGACGCATTGAAGAGCGGGCGCATCGACATCGGCTTCGGGCGCATGCGCTTCGACGACCCGGCGATCCACCAGCAGGTGCTGCGCGAGGACCCGCTGGTGGCGGTGCTGCCCGCCGGGCACCCGCTGCTGGGCGGGCCGGTGAGCCTGGAGCGCCTGTCGCGGGAGCCCTTCGTGCTGTACCCGGCGAACCCGCGCCCCAGCTACGCCGACCACGTGCTGGCGCTGTTCGCCAACCACGGTTTGGGCATCCGCGTGGCGCAGTGGGCCAACGAGCTGCAGACCGCCATCGGCCTGGTCGCCGCCGGCCTGGGCGTGGCCCTGGTGCCGGCCTCGGTGCAGCAGCAGCACCGCCCGGACATCGGCTACGCCAGCGTGCTGGAGCCCGAGGCGGTGTCGCCGATCGTGCTCAGCCGCCGCGCCGGCGATGTCAGCGCCATGGTCCAGCGTTGCCTGGCGCTGATCGAGCAGGTCAACCACTGAGCGGGTCATTCAGAGCAACCTCAGGGGCGCGTCGATGATCAAGCGGAACTCCTCCAGGTTGCCCTCGATCTGCCCCGCGCTGGCGCGGTGCCAGATGTAGCCGGTGGACAGGCCGACGCCACGCAGCGGGCCGGATTGCACGGCGTAGCTGAGCAGGCCGCCGACCTCGTAATGGCTCTCGCCCTCCTGCCCCAGCACCGAGCCATAGGCCGCGCGGGGGCCGCCGTCGTAGCCGCTGCCATCGATGCCCCAGCCCTTGACGTACCAGAGCAGGCTCTTGAAGCCCGGCAGGCCGTAGGGCGTCCAGTCGGTGCCGTAGCTGACCTGGAAGGAGCGCTCGTTGGGCCCGTTGTAGTACGAGAGCATGGCGTTGGGCAGGTCGAAGGCGTTGGACTCGGCGGGGAAGTCGAAGTACTCGTCGCCATTGATCTGCTGGAAGGCCAGCTTCAGCGTGTGGTTGGCATAGCCCGGCGTGATGCTGGCGCCGTAGGCCCGCTGGCTGATGCGCCCGGCGTTCTCGCGGCCGCTGGAGCGGGTGTCATAGAAGTCCAGGCGCAGGCCCAGGTCCAGTTCGCCCAGGCGGTAGCGCTGTGCCCAGCCCGCGTAGGTGCGGTCCCAGACGTCGTCGAAGCGCGACAGGTAGAGGCAGGCCCGGCCCCGCTCGCCGAGGCGGTAGTCGCCCCCTGCATAGGCGAGCCAGTCGCTTTCGACCAGGCGCGTAGTGAAGGTCAGGCTCAGGTCCTGGCTGCCGGCGCCGGTGCGCGGCGTGGCGCGCTGGAAGTGCCCGGCCTTGAAGGTCAGCCCGGGCAGGTCATGGCTCTGCAGCGAGAAGCCATCGAAGGAAGCCGGCAGGGTGCGGGTGTCGGCGTAGCTCATCACCGGCGTACGGACCTGCTGGCGGCCGAGCTTCGCCTCGGTTGCGCCGGCTTTCAGCTTGAGCGCGGCGATGCCCACCTTGCCCCACTGGTCCACCACCTCGCCGTCGCGCTCTGCCAGCAGGCGGGTGCTGCCGCCGGCCACCGCTTCGCGGCTGCGCTCCAGGGCCACCGCGCCGTACAGCGAGAAGTCCATGCCCAGGCCCTGCTCCCCCTGGCTGTAGCCGGACCGGTAGTCGAGCTTCAGGCCCTGCAGCCAGGCCACGCGGTCGCGCACCGGGCGCCCGCCCTCGTCGTCGGGCACCCGGAAGTAGCTGTCCTTGCGGGCGATTTCATGGGAGTACCAGTGGCGGGTGTTCAGCACCAGCGAGCTGTCTTCGAACAGGCGGCGCTCGTCGGCCAGGGCCAGTTCGGCGGTGAAGGGCGCCAGCAGCGCCAGGGGGCCGGCGAAGCGCCGGGCCCGGGTTTCGCTTGCGTGCATCGGGTCATGCCTCTTCATTATTGTTGTTGTCGTCTGGCATGGGCGCTCAGGCGGGCCCGGTCGGATAGGCGCGCGGCATCCGCGCCGCCGCCTCGATCACGGCGGCCACCTGGAAGCAACGGTCCTCACGGAAAAGGTCGGCGATGACCTGCACGCCGGCCGGCAGGCGCTCGCCCTGCAGGCCGGTGGGCACGCTGAGCGCCGGCAGGCCACTGAGCGCGACACTCATCAGGACCGCCTGCTGGCGCATGATCCGCGCCATCGCCTCGCCGCCCTGGGCATCCAGGCCCCAGGGCAGCGGCGCGCTGGCGGACACCGGGGCGATCAGCGCGTCGTAGCGCTGGAACAGCGCACGCCACTTGACCCGCAGGTCGTTGCGGGTGGCCAGCGCGGCGACGTAGCCGTCCAGGCCGGTCTCCGACGTCGCCTCCAGCATGCCCTGCACAGCGGCCCGCAGCGCATCGCTGCCCTCGCGCTGCATGACGGGCAGCAGTTGCAGGCGGATCTCCGTCATGACGAGGCGCAGCCAGGTCTGGGTGGCCAGCTCGTGGTCCGGCAGGCTCACCGGCTCGACGCGGTAGCCGGCGTCTTCGAGCATCTTCGCCACCGCCGCCAGGTTGTCCCGCACCGACGCCTCGAGGGGAATGCCGGGCAGTTCGCTGACCAGGCCGACCACGCGCTTCTCGCGGGCCTCGGGCGCGGCACCGGGGAGCACCCAGTTGGGGTCGGCGCCACCGCTGCTGGCCATCGCCTGGAACGCCAGGTGCGCGTCGGCCACGCTGCGCGCCAGCGGCCCCTGGGTAGCGATCTGCTGCCCGGCGAAGCCCAGGCCGAGGCCGGTGGGAATGCGTCCGACGCTGGGGCGCAGGCCGACCACGCCGCAGGCATAGGCCGGGTAGCGGATGGAGCCGGCGATGTCGTTGCCGTGGGCGATCGGGCACATTCCCGAAGCCACGGCCGAGGCCGCGCCGCCGCTGGAGCCGCCCGGGGTGATGTCGGCGCGCCAGGGGTTCAGCGTGCGGCCGTACAGCGGGCTTTCGGTGTACCAGCGGAAGGAGAACTCCGGCGTACTGGTCAGGCCAATGATGACCGCGCCATTGTCCAGCAGGTTCTGCACCACCGGGCTGTTGTCGGCGGCGATGTTGTCGCGGCGCGCCAGCCGCCCGTTGGTGTTGGGCTGGCCGGCGACGTTCTGGTTGACCTTGACGGTAACCGGCACGCCGTGCAGCGGCGGCAGCACGCCGCCGTCCCGCCGCTGGTCGGCGCGCTGCGCCGCGCTCAGGGCCTGGTCGCGCATTTCGTGGACCACGGCGTTGAGCCCGGGATTGACCTCGGCGATACGTCCGAGACAGCTTTCCACCGCTTCCTGGCTGCTGATTGTGCCGCGAGCGATAGCGGCGGCCAGCTCGCAGGCCTGCCACTGCCACAGCGGCGCCTCAGGCAGCGCGGGCGCCGCCGCTCCATCCCCCGCACTGGCGGCCAGCGCGTTCCTGCCCAACAGCAAGCCGGCGGACAAGGCCGCGGCGCCGGTCATGAAGTCTCTGCGTTGCATAGTGATCCCCCTTGGCCCCCGAAAGCGCGGAAGCCTGCGGCGGGCGCCGGCATGGCCAGCCCCGCCCAGCCGATTTCGGTTCAGGCCCGGGCCTGGGCCACAGGCGCGACCAGCCGCTCGCCGCGGCCGACCAGCAACATCGCCAGCGCCGCCAGCGCACCGGGAATGGCGAAGGCCATGAAGTTCAGGTGCAGCGGCAGTTCGATGGCCAGCAGCGAGCCCCCCAGCAGCGGGCCGACGATGGCGCCATTGCGGCCGATGCCCGAGGCCCAGCCCAGGCCGGTGGAGCGGATCGCCAGGCCATAGAACTGCGCGGCGGTGGCGTAGAGCAGGATCTGCGTGCCGATGGTGGTGGCGCCGGCCACACCGATCAGCAGGTAGAGCAGCGGCATCGGCGTGTTGAAGCCCAGCAGGGTGATCGAGACGGCGGCCGCAACGAAGAACAGCGCCACGACCCTGGGCAGGTTGAAGCGGTCGCCCAGCCAGCCGCCGAGGATCGCCCCGGCCATGCCGCCGAAATTCAGCGCCAGCAGGAACGACAGACTCGACCCCAGGCTGTAGCCGGCGTTGGCCATCAGCTTCGGCAACCAGGAGCTGAGCGCGTAGACCATCAGCAGGCAGCAGAAGAACGCCACCCATAGCATCAGGGTGCGCAGCGCCCGCCCCTCGCGGAACAGCGCCAGCACCGGGGCGCCCTGAGGGCGGTTTTCGCCCAAGTATAGCTCAGAGGTATGGTCGCCGGCTTCCGGGGCGATGCGCGCGAGGATGGCGCGGGCCTGTTCGGTGCGCCCCTGGCGCAGCAGGAAGCCGACCGATTCGGGCAGCTGCCAGAGGATCAGCGGCAGCAGGAGCAGCGGCAGCAGCGCGGCGAAGAACATCGCCTCCCAGCCGAAGCGCGGCAGCATGTAGATGCCCACGCCGGCGGAGAGCATGCCGCCCAGCGAATAGCCGCTGAACATCACCGCCACCAGGGTGCTGCGCAGGCGCTTCGGCGCGTATTCGTTCATCAGCGCCACCACGTTGGGCATCAGCCCGCCGATGCCCAGGCCGGCCATGAAGCGGCACACGCCGAACTGCGTGGGGCCGGTAGCGAAGCCGTTGACCACGGTGAAGCCGGAGAACAGCACGAAGCAGATGGCGATGCCCTTCTTGCGCCCGACCTTGTCGGCCAGCGGGCCGAAGAACAGTGCGCCGGCCATCATCCCGAACAGCGCGTAGCTGCCCAGCGCGCCGGCCTGCAGCGGGGTCAGGCCCCATTCCTTCATCAGCACCGGCAACACCACGCCGTAGATGAACAGGTCGTAGCCGTCGAAGATCAGTAGCAGGGCGCACCAGGCCATGACCACCCAGTGGAAGCGGCCGAAAGGCGCGTTGTCGATAACCTCGTGTACGTCGATTTTCCGCATGGCGTCACTCTCTTTCTTGTTGTTGTGCGAGAAGCCGTTGGAGCCGCATCGTGGGCGGTCCGTCTTTGCGTGGGATGGCGTTGAGCGCAGCGATACCCATCAACCCCGGCGATGGGTATCGCCTTCGGCTCAATCCATCCTACGAATGTGCGTGGTTCAGCCCAGGTCGCCACCGCCTACCGGCAGGGTCACGCCGGTGATGTAGGAGGCCTCGTCGGACGCCAGGAAGAGGATGGCGCCGACCTGTTCGTCGATGCTGCCGTAGCGCTTCATCAGGCTGCTGTTCACCGTCTGGTCGACGATCTGCTGGTACCAGACCTTGTCCTGCGCGCTCTGCTCGGCGGCGTTGCGCGGGATGCGCCGCGGCGGCGCCTCGGTGCCGCCCGGCGCGGTGGCGTTGACCCGCACGCCGCGCTCGGCGGTCTCGAAGGCCAGGCAGGCGGTCAGCGCGTTCACCCCGCCCTTGGCGGCGCCGTAGGGCACGCGGTTGACTCCGCGGGTGGCGATGGAGGAGACGTTGACGATGACGCCGGCGCCCTGCACCAGCATCGGCTCCAGGGCGGCGCGGCAGCACCACAGGGTGGGGAACAGCGAGCGCCGCACCTCGGCCTCGATCTCGTGCTCGGCGTAATGCTCGAAGGGCTTGGCCCAGATGGTGCCGCCGACGTTGTTGACCAGGATGTCCAGGCGGCCGAAGCGTTGCACGGCTTCATGGACCACGCGCCGGGCCTCGTCGAAGCGTTCCAGGTCGGCGGTCAGGGTCAGCACTTCGGCGCGCTGGCCGAGTTCGTCCTGCAGTTCGTGGACCAGTTCGGAGCGGTCCACCGCCACCAGGCGGGCGCCCTCCTCGACCAGGCGTTCGGCGACGCGGCGGCCGATGCCCTGGGCGGCGCCGGTGACCAGGGCGACTTTGTGGGGGAATCTGTTCATGGCATATCTCCGTAAGGAGTGCGTTCCGGGAAGTGGGTGCGTGGGGCGGCTACCCTCTCCCCCCGCCCTCTCCCTGAAGGGAGAGGGAGCTATTCGTGCTCCCCGGCTGAGTTCGATGCTCGGGCCAATATCAGTGCTTCGTGGTAGCCGGCTAACATCGAATTCCGCCGCGGTACGGACGGTCCCCTCTCCCTTCAGGGAGAGGGTTAGGGAGAGGGGCTCTTAGCCACCCGCTCACGCCGCACTCGCCGCAAACTTCTCGTAGTAGAAGTTCGCCGGGGTGATGCCCTGTTCGCGGATGTAGGCGCTCACCGCCTCGACCATCGGCGGCGGGCCGCACAGGTAGATGTCCACCTCGCCCTCGTTGAGGTGCGCCGGCGTGATGTGCTGGGTGACGTAGCCCTTCTGCGGGTAGCTGCTCTCGGGGTTGGCCACGCAGGCGCCGAAGCTGAAGTTGGGGATGCGCGCCGCCAGGGCTTCGAGGCGGTCCAGCTCCACCAGGTCGAAGTCGTTGGTCACCCCGTAGATCAGGTGCAGCGGGTGTTCGCTGCCCTGCTCGGCGATCTTTTCCAGCATCGCGGTGAAGGGCGCCAGGCCCGTGCCGCCGGCCAGCAGCAGCAAGGGCCGCTTGATCTCGCGCAGGTAGAAGCTGCCCAGCGGGCCGGCCAGGTTGAGGCTGTCGCCGGCCTTCGCCAGGCCGGTGAGGAAGCTGCTCATCAGGCCACCGGGCACGTTGCGGATCAGGAAGCTGACCTCGCCCTCCTTCTGCAGCGAGCTGAAGGAGTAGGCGCGGCTCTGCCCGCTGCCCGGCACCTGCAGGTTGACGTACTGCCCCGGCAGGAAGGCCAGCTTGCTCAGCGCCTCGCCCTTGATCGACAGCGCGATGGTGCTGGCGGAGAGCTGGCGCACCGAGCTGATGGCGGCCTGGTAGCTGGCCTGCTGGGTCTTGCACACGTCCGAGGAGGCCGGCACGCGCACCACGCAGTCGCTGGCGGCGCGCATCTGGCAGGTCAGTACGAAACCTTGTTCGGCTTCTTCCTCGCTCAGCGCATCCTCGATGTAGTCCTGCCCCAGGTCGTAGCGGCCGGCCTCGGCGAAGCACTTGCAGGTGCCGCAGGCGCCGTCGCGGCAGTCCAGCGGGATGTTCACGCCCTGGCGGTAGGCGGCGTCGGCCACGGTCTCGTCGGGGTTGGCGTCGATGAAGCGGGTGACGCCGTCTTCGAAGTTCAGTGCGATCGAATAGCTCATGGCGGCCACCTCAGATGTGGTAGATGTCGATGACCTGACGGACGTAGTCGTTCTTCAGGACCACCTTCTTGGCCTTGATCAGCGGGTTCTCGCCGCGCAGGTCGAGGTCGTAGAAGCTGGTGCCGAAGTAACTGTCGGTGGTCTTGTAGCGGAAGCTCAGGGTGTGCCAGTTGAAGCGCACGCGCAGCAGGCCGTCTGCCTCGCCGAGCAGTTCGATGTTGCTGATGTTGTGCGAGGTGCGGGTGTCCGGCATGGTCGCGCTGGAGCGCTCGGTCTTGATGCGGAACACGCGGTCTTCCAGGCCGCCACGGCTGCCGTACCAGATCAGCGAGATTTCCCGCTGCGGGTCTTCGGTCAGCTCGTCGCGGTCGTCCCAGGCCGGCATCCAGAAGCTGGCGTCGGCGGCGTACAGCTCCAGCCAGGCGTCCCAGTCCTTGTCGTCGAGGTAGCGGGCTTCGCGATAGAGGAAGTCGCGGATGGTTTCGTAGCGGCTCATCACACGGCCTCCTCGAGCGGAATGCGCTTGGCCTGTTCGGCGGCCAGGGCTTCGCTCATCGCGTCCAGCCAGTACTTGTGCTGCAGCACGAACAGGCCTTCGTCCTCGGTGCGCACGCCGGACAGCTGCGGGTGCAGTTGGATTTCCCTGGCGGCGTCGTCGGCGCCCTCGATCCAGTGCGCGGCGCCACGGGACATGTCGTTCCAGCCCAGCGCGCTGCCCTGGTAGGCCTGCTGGCAGGAGCGGAACTCCTCCAGGTCGTCCGGGGTGGCCATGCCGCTGACGTTGAAGAAGTCCTCGTACTGGCGGATGCGCTGGGCGCGGGCCTCCAGGCTCTCACCCTTGGGCGCGATGCAGTAGATGGTGATTTCGGTGCGGTTGACGTCGATCGGCCGGGCGATGCGGATCTGCGAGCTGAACTGGTCCATCAGGTAGACGTTGGGGTACAGGCAGAGGTTGCGCGAGTTCTGGATCATCCAGTCGGCGCGGGCCTGGCCAAAGTCGGCGGCAAGCTGCTCGCGGCGCTCGAAGGCCGGGCGGTCCTCGGGGTTGGCCCAGCGGGTCCAGAGCAGCATGTGACCGTGCTCGAAGGAGTAGAAGCCGCCGCCGTGCTTGGCCCAGCCGCCGGCGCTCATGGTCTTCACTTCCTCGCCGGCCTCGCGCTGCTTGCGCTGGTTCTGGGTGGCGGCGTAGTTCCAGTGCACGGAGCTGACGTGGTAGCCGTCGGCGCCGTTCTCGGCGGTGAGTTTCCAGTTGCCTTCGTAGATGTAGCTGCTCGATCCGCGCAGCACTTCCAGGCCCTCGGGGGACTGGTCGACGATCATGTCGATGATCTTCGCCGACTCGCCCAGGTGCTCGACCAGCGGCTTGACCTCGGCGCTCAGGCTGCCGAACAGGAAACCGCGGTAGGACTCGAAGCGCGCCACGCGGGTCAGGTCGTGCGAGCCTTCGCAGTTGAAGCTCGACGGGTAGCCGGCCTCGGCCGGGTCCTTGACCTTGAGCAGCTTGCCGGAGTTGTTGAAGGTCCAGCCGTGGAAAGGGCAGGTGTAGCTGGAGCGATTGCCCGACTTGTGCCGGCAGAGCATGGCGCCCTTGTGGCTGCAGGCGTTGAGGAAGGCGTTGAGCTGGCCTTCCTTGTTGCGCGCGATGAAGATCGACTGGCGACCGATCATGGTCGTCAGGAAGTCGTTCTTCTCGGGAATCTGGCTTTCGTGGGCGAGGTAGACCCAGTTGCCTTCGAAGATGTGTTTCATCTCCAGTTCGAACAGGCGCGGGTCGGTGAACATTTCGCGCTTGCAGCGGTAGACGCCCTTGGCGGGGTCTTCTTCAAGCAGGGAACGCAAGTAGTCGATACCCAGGGTCATGGCCGGGGCCTCCGTTGTTATTGTTCAGGCAGGCTCAGGTTAGGGCTGGGGTGGCGGGGGCAATATCCGCTTTGTGCAGAGCGCTATCCGCTTTTTGCAGGGAGGGGGGCGGCAGGTGCGGCGTAGGCGCGGGCCGGCTCAGTGGCGGCGATGGGTATCGCTTCGCGCAACGCCATCCTGCGGGGCTCGGCCTGCTGGACGGGGGCGTTTCGGCGTGCGCGGATGATCCACTGGAA
>NZ_JARJLT010000402.1 GCF_029335315.1 Pseudomonas citronellolis | reverse complement strand
TCGGTTCGGATACACGAAACTACAGGGTGTCGACTGCATCGCCGAACTTCCTTCCCTAGACTGCGGTCTTCCGCTCTAGGGAGCCGCTTTCCGCGCACAGAAGTCGTCCATGCAGACCCACAGCAAACCCATAGGCCCGGTGCCCGCGCACCTGATCCAGCAAGCCGCGCCGAAGAAACTCGGGCGCGGCTGGCGGGCCGACTACAACATCGCGGTCTGGCTGCACCTGACCGTCAACGAAGGCGCGCCGGTGACCCTCAAGGTCAGCTACCAGGACGGCGACGTCACCCGCGAACAACTGATCGACCGTGGCCGCACCGGCTTCAACCAGCGCATCCTGCTGTGCGGCGTGGCGCGCCTGGAGTTCAACCAGGCGATCGAATCGATGAGTCTGTCGCTGCTCTCCGACGAGCCGATCCAGACGCTCCTGGTCGACGAGCTCTTCGTCCAGGCGGTGGAGCGCCAGAGCAGCGGCGAGCGCTCGCGGCGGCGGCGTTGAAGATTCATCCGAAGGAGTGATACGCCCGGCCCGGCCGATGCGTTGAAATGGCCGGTGTATCGCCGACCAGCCATCAGGATCGCCCATGAGCATCGACCCTTCGCACCTGCAGTCCTACACCGAATACCGCGGCATCGAGATTCCCTTCCTCGACCACCTGAAGCTCCGCTACCTGCCGGCGGGCGAGGCCGGGGCTGGCGAACGCCTGGTGCTGCGGGTGGAGCGCGAGCACCTCAACGGCTGGAACAACGCCCACGGCGGGGTGCTGATGACCCTGCTCGACGTGGCCATGGCCCTGGCCAGCAGCCACGCCGACGAAGAGCGCCGGGGCTGCGTGACCATCGAAATGAAGACCAGCTTCCTGCGCCCCGGCGGCGACATCGGCCAGGTGCTCGAAGCCTGCGGCGAAGTGCGCCACCGCACCCGCTCCATCGCCTTCTGCGAAGCGCAGATCCGCAATGCGGCCGGGGAGGTCGTGGCCACCGCCAGCGGCACCTTCAAATACCAGAACAAGCCGCGCCCGGTGATCGACGCCTGAGCCCCGCCCCGACGGCTCTTCGTAGGAGCGAGCCCGCTCGCGAACCTCTCCGCGCGGGTGCATCCAGCGGAATCCCGTTCGCGAGCAAGCTCGCTCCTACCTGAATTTCGATAGCTGGCTTAGTGCTATCGGCAGCCGCTCTGTTCCGCAGGTTTTCGTGTGGTTGTAACCGGGTTTGTCATGATTCTGTCATCAGCCCTGGCTACATTTTTCTGTCATGAAAGTGTCACCGACGAGTGACGGAGCCAGTGACGGCCCATACCGACCTTGCGAGTGCTGACCATGCTGCTCAATGACAACACGCTGCCCCGGCGAACCCTCCAGGACGCGCTCGACGACCGCGACGAGGAACTCGAACTCGACTGGCAGGACTACTACGGCCTCGACGGCCTGCGCGCCGACACCCTGGAGAACTTCGAGCAGCGCCGCGCCCGCCAGCGTTACTTCAGCGAGCTGTTCCGCCTGCAGGGCGAGTTGGTGAAGCTGCAGGGCTGGGTGGTGAAAACCGGGCACAAGGTGGTCATTCTCTTCGAAGGCCGCGACGCGGCGGGCAAGGGCGGGGTCATCAAGCGCATCACCCAGCGCCTCAACCCGCGGGTGTGCCGGGTCGCCGCGCTGCCGGCGCCGAATGATCGCGAGCAGACCCAGTGGTACTTCCAGCGCTACGTCTCGCACCTGCCGGCGGCGGGGGAGATCGTGCTGTTCGACCGCAGCTGGTACAACCGCGCCGGGGTCGAGCGGGTGATGGGCTTCTGCAACGACGAGCAGTACGAGGAATTCTTCCGCAGCGTGCCGGAGTTCGAACGCATGCTGGCGCGCTCGGGCATCCAGCTGATCAAGTACTGGTTCTCGATCACCGACGAGGAGCAGCACATGCGTTTCCTCAGCCGCATCCACGACCCGCTCAAGCAGTGGAA
>NZ_JARJLT010000401.1 GCF_029335315.1 Pseudomonas citronellolis | reverse complement strand
CGACTCCACTCGCGAGATCGAGCAACTGATCGGCGCCATCCAGCACGGCACCGGGCGCACGGTCGAGGCCCTGCAGCAGAGCGCCGAGCAGGCCGACCACACCCAGGACCAGGCCAGCGCCGCCGACCGCGCCCTGGCGCAGATCATCGACGCCGCGCGCAGCATCGACGAACGCAACCGGCGCATCGCCGAATCGGTGGAACACCAGGCGGCCATGGCCCGCGACATCGAGACCAACCTGGGCAACATCCGCGACCTGTCCAACCAGACCGCCGCCGGCTCGCAGCAGACCAGCAGCGCCAGCCATGAACTGTCGCGCCTGGCGGTGGACCTCAGCGGCCTGGTGCAGCGCTTCCGCATCTGAGCCGCGCCACCCTTCGCGTCGCAGGGAAGCGACGCAGCCCTTGGTGCAGAGCGGCCGGGGCGGCTATGATCGCCGCCGCGGGACCGCGCTCTTGCCCCGGATCAACTCACTTCGAGGCGGGGCCAGCCTAGACTTTCCCAAACGGCATCAAGGACACAGGCACTCCATGGACTCAGTACTCGTCACCCTCTGCGTGATCGTTTTCGGCATGTTCATGCTCGGCATCGGCTTCACCATCCGCGAGCGTCCGCTCGGCGTGTTCATGATGTGGGTCGGCGTGCTCAGCATGCTGTCGATCATCACCTACCGCATCTACCTGGCCACCTCGGCCGTCGTCTGAACCCCGCGCCCGCCGCGCATCGCCCGGGCGTAGCCGCTCGGGGCGAAGCGCAGGGTCACCCCGAGCATCAGCAGCACCGACAGCGCCAGCAGCGTCCAGGACGCCTGGAAGTCGCCGGTGGCGTCGCGCAGCCAGCCGGTGACGTAGGGAATGATGCCGGTGATGATGAAGCCGATGCCCTGCACGAAGGCCGCCAGGCTGCCCGCCGGGCCGGGTTCGGCGAGGTGGTCGAGGGTCAGCGTCAGGCTCAGGGCGAAGCACGCCCCCAGGCCGTAGCCGATCAGCGCCACCCATAGCAGCGGCAGCGCCAGCGACGCCAGCAGCAGGCCGGCGAAACCACCGAGCTGGATCAGCAGGCACAGGCACAGCCACGGCCGGCGGTCCGCCGAGCCTCGGCTCAGGGCCGGCATGCTCAGCGCGCCGAGCACCTGGAAGATGGTCATCAGGCCGATCAGCTGGCCGCTGCCCTGGGCGCTCCAGCCCAGTTGCCGGTAGAACATCGGCAACCAGGCCACCATGCTGGTGTAGCCACCATTGATGAGCCCGAAGTACAGCGCCAGCAACCAGGCCCGGCGGCTGCCGAAGAAGTGTTCGCCGCGCCGCGCCACGCTGGGCACGGCCCGCTCGCGCGGCCGCGCCAGGCTCCACAGCAGCAGCCCCAGCACGGCCAGCGCCACCCAGGCGCCCAGGCCCAGCTGCCAGTGTCCGGAGGCGCCGGCCAGCACCGGCGCCAGCACCGCCGCGGTGCCGCCGCCGGCCATCAGCGACGCCGAATACAGGCCCATGGCCGCCGGCACCCGTTGCGGGAACCAGCGCTTGACCACCCCCGGCACCAGCGCCTGGATCACCGCCACGCCGGTGCCGGCCAGCACCGCGCTGGCGATCAGCGCCACGCCGCTGTCCAGCAGCAGCCGCCAGACGCAAGCCGCGGCGATCGCCAGCAACCCGGCGAGCATGCCACGGCTCTCGCCCAGGCGCGGGCCGATCCACGGCAGCGCCAGGGCGAACAGGCCCATGCACAGCACCGGCAGCACGGTCAGCAGCGACGCGCCCTGGAAACCCAGGCCGGTGGCCTGGCGAATCTCCGCGAGCAAGGGGCCGATGGAGGTCAGGATCGGCCGCAGGTTGATGCCCAGGGCGACGATCACCAGCAGGCCGACCCAGCCCACCCGCGCCTTGTCCGCGCTCATTGGCGACGCTCCCGCCAGGCCGCGTAGAGCCCCTCCTCGCCCTCCGGGCGCAGCGCCTTGAGCGGCACGGCCTGCCACTCCAGCGGCTGCGCCAGTTGCGCGTAGACCGCCGCGGTGGACAGCCCGAAGGGCTCGCCGTCGACGTTGGAATAGGCGTAGTAGGCGGCTTCGACGCCGCTCAGGTGCATGGCCGCCAGGCACATCGGGCAGGGCTGGCCGCTGGCGTAGATCACGCAGCCGTCCAGGCGCGGGTTGCCCAGGGCGCGGCCGGCCGCGCGCATGGCCAGGAGTTCGGCGTGGGCGGTGGGGTCGTGGTCCAGGTGGATGCCGTTGGCGGCGCGGGCGACGATCGCGCCGTCGCGCACCAGCACCGCGCCGAACGGACGGCCGCCAGCCTCGACATTGGCCCGCGCCAGGGCCAGGGCTTCGCGCATGAATGCCAGGTGTTGCATGGGGAATCCTCTTCGCCGGGGCCCTTCGCGGCGCCCCTTCTGTCGAGGGGATTATCCCGGCCGGCGATTCCATGGTGAAATTAAATGGAAGAATGACTTCCAGTGGATTCCTGAATGCTAGACCCGACCCTGCTGCGCACCTTCGTCATGGTGGTCGACGCCGGCAACTTCACCCGCGCCGGCGAATGGCTGCACCTCACCCAGTCCACCGTCAGCCAGCAGGTGCTGCGCCTGGAGGAACAGCTCGGCAGCCGCCTGCTGGAACGCGGCCGCCGCCAGGTGTTGCCGACCGAGGCCGGCGAGCGCCTGCTCGGCTACGCCCGGCGCATCCTGCAGCTGGGCGAGGAAGCCCGCGCCGCCCTCGGCGAGGAACACAGCGAGGGCGTGCTGCGCCTGGGCATGCCCGAGGACTTCGCCGGCGAACGCATGATGCCGCTGCTGGCGGCCTTCGCCGCGCAACGCCCGCGCCTGCGCCTGGAGGTGTCCAGCGGCCTCAGCCACGAACTGCTGCGGCAGTACCGCACCGGCGAACTGGACATCGCCCTGGTCAAGCAATGGGGCGCCGACAGCGACTGCCTGGCGCACTGGCCCGAGCCGCTGTGCTGGCTGGACAGCGCCAGCAGCCCGGCCGCCGCGCGCGAGCCGCTGCCGCTGGTGGCCTTCCCGCTGGGCGCGCTGTACCGCCAGGAAATGATCCACGCGCTGGAGGCCCAGGGCCGCCGCTGGCGCATCGCCTATGGCAGCGGCGCGCTGGCCAGCCTGGCCGCCGCAGTAGCGGCCGGCATGGGCGTCAGCTTGCTGCCGGTGCGCTGCCGCCAGGCGGGCCACCGGGTACTGACGGCGGCCGAAGGTTTCCCGCCGATCGAAGGCCTGGACCTGGCGCTCTACGCCCGCGCCGACCTGCCCAGCGCCGGGCGCAGCCTCTGCGAGCAACTGCGCGAGCTGTGCGCGCAGCTGAGCCTCACACCGGCTGGGTGAGCTGGCGCAGGAACTGCTCGGCCGGGCACGGGTGGCCGAGCAGGTAGCCCTGCAGCGAATCGCAGCCCAGGCGGGTGAGGAAGTCCTGCTGGCCGGCGGTTTCCACGCCCTCGGCGACGATCCGCAGATCCAGCGCCTGGCCCAGCGCGACTATCGCCGAGACGATGGCGGCATCGTCGCTGTCCTGCTCCAGGTCGCGGACGAAGCCACGGTCGATCTTCAGCTCGTTGGCCGGCAGGCGCTTGAGGTACAGCAGGCTGGAATAGCCGGTGCCGAAGTCGTCGATGGACAGGTCCACGCCCATGTCGGCCAGGCGCCGGAGGATCGCCAGGCTGGCGTCGGCGTCGCGCATGGCGGTGGTCTCGGTGATCTCCAGGGTCAGGCAGTTGGCCGGCAGACCATGGCGCGCCAGGGTCGCCTCGACGCTTTCGACCAGCCCGGCGTGGCAGAATTGCAGCGCCGACAGGTTCACCGCCACGCGCCAGTCGCGGTGGCCCTGGTCGTACCACTGGCGCATCTGCCGGCAGGCCTCGTCGAGCACCCAGTCGCCGATCGGCACGATCAGCCCGGTGCGCTCGGCCAGGCCGATGAACTCGTCGGGCAGCAGCAGCCCGCGCTGCGGGTGCTGCCAGCGCAGCAGCGCCTCGGCGCCGATCAGGCCCTGGCTGGCGGCGTCGAACTTGGGCTGGTAGTACAGCACGAACTCGCGGTTGGCCAGGGCCGCGCGCAGGTCCTGGAGGGTCTTCAGGTGGTTGCGCGCGTTGGTGTTCATCGATTGCTCGAAGAAACTGTAGGCGTTCTTGCCGCCGCCCTTGACGTGGTACATGGCCGCGTCGGCGTTCATCAGCAGCTCCTGCTGCGTGGCGCCATTGCCCGGATACAGGGCGATGCCGATGCTGCCGGAGATGCGCAGCTCCTGGTCATTCACGCGGAACGGCTCGGCCAGCAGGTTGATCTGCTGCCCGGCCAGGGTCGCCGCGTCTTCCGGTTCCTTCAGCTCGACCAGCAGGACGAACTCGTCGCCACCGATCCGCGCCAGGGTGTCCTCGCCGCGCAGGTTGTCGCGCAGGCGCTGGGCCACGGCGCGCAGCAGCTGGTCGCCGAGGTGGTGGCCGAAGGCGTCGTTGACCGGCTTGAAGCCGTCCAGGTCGAGGAACATCAGCGCGAAATGGCCGCCCTGGCGCTGCACCTTGGCGATCATCTGGCCGATGCGATCTTCCAGCAGCAGGCGGTTGGGCAGGCGCGTCAGGGTGTCGTGCAGGGCCAGTTGGGTCAGTTCCTGGTTGGCCTGCGCCAGCGAGTCGGTGAGCTGCGCGGTGCGCGCCTCCAGGCGCGCGTCGAGGATCGAGGTGAGCAGCGCGATGGCGAGGATCGCCAGGGTCACGAGGATCACCAGCAGCGCCAGCCAGTCGTTGTCCAGGCCGGCCGGCGCGGCGCCGCAGAAGCTGCCCAGGGGGAAGCGCGCCGCGGCCATGCCGGTGTAGTGCATGCCGACGATGGCCAGGCCCATCAGCAGCGCCGCGCCGCCGCGCGCCAGGCGCACGTAGGGGGTGTTCTGGCGCAGGCGGAAGGCGATCCACAGCGCCGCGCCGGAGGCCACCCCGGCGATCAGCAGCGACAGGCCGAACAGCAGCGGGTCGTACTCGATGCCCGGCTGCATGAGCATCGCGTACATGCCCAGGTAGTGCATGCCGGCGATGCCGCAGCCCATCACCAGCGCCCCGGCGAGCAGTTGCCAGGCCGGCAGGTGGCGCTGGCCGACCAGGCTCAGGGCGAAGCCCGAGCTGAGCACCGCCAGGGCCAGCGACAGCAGCGTCAGGTCGAGGTCGTAGCCCAGCGGGATGGGCAGGCTGAAGGCGAGCATGCCGATGAAGTGCATCGACCACACGCCGATGCCCATGGCCACCGCGCCGCCGCCGATCCACAGCAGCGCGCCGTAGCCCTGGGCCTTGGCGATGCGCCCGGCGAGGTCCAGCGCCGTGTAGGACGCCAGCACGGCGACGAAGAGGGAAATCAGCACCAGGGCGAAGTCGTAACTGCCAGTCAGCATCTTGGCTCTCTGCGCGCGGCCGGAATCCGCGCAAAAGCGCAGATTCTAGCCAACGGCCGGGGCTGCGGGCCAGCGACTCGCCGCGTTCAGTTACCGGCGAGCTTGCCTTGCGGCTCGGCCAGCAGGCAGCCCTGCGCGCCCCAGGCACAGCCGCGGCCCCAGGAAAAGCGCCGCTCGGCCCCGCCGTTCTCGTCGTAATAGGCCAGGCGCAGCTGCCCGGGGGTGAACTCCAGCCCGGTGAAGCCGGGGCGCGACAGGGCGAAGGGGGTGTCCTCGCGATTCACCTCGCCCAGCGGGTAGATGTTCTGGCCACCGCCGCCGGAAATCACCCAGGCCGGCTCGCCGGGCCGCAGGATCAGTTGCTGGTTGTGGTCGTGCCCGGCCAGGTAGAGGTCGACGCCGCTCTGCTCCAGGACCGGCAGCAGGTCGCCCAGCAATTCCTCGTCGTCGCCGTGCTTGCCCCGGTTGCGCAGCGGATGGTGCGCCGCCACGACCCGCCAGATGGGCACGGGCCCGGCGGCGAAGGCCTCGCGGATGAACGCGGCCTGCTCGAGGATGCCCTCGCGGCCCTGGGAGGTATCGAGGAACACCACCCGCAGCACCGGCCGCCCGCCGGCGTCGCCGAAGTCCCGCGAGTACACCCGCCCCGGCATCTGCCAGCGTCCGGAGCCCCGCGCCTCACGGCTGTAGGCCAGCTCCACTTCCGACGAGGACGGGTAGTCATGGTTGCCGAGCACCGCGTAGAAAGGCACGTGGCTGAGCCAGGAGCCCCAGTAGACCCGCTCGAATTTCAGCTCCCAGGCGTGGTCGGCGGTGCCCTTGAGCGCCGGGCCGTAGAAGTTGTCGCCCAGCAGCACGACCATGCCGACCCCGCCGTTGCGCTCGGCGGCGTGCTCCATGCCCAGCGCCACGCGCCATTGCTGCATATCGCCGCTACCCTGGTCGCCAAGGGCGAACAGCGCCACGCGCGACTTGTCGACGCCGGTCAACGGCGTGTAGGGCGGTGGCGGCGTGATAAGCCACAGGCCGGCGCCGACGGCGGCCGCCGCGCCCAGCACCAGGCCGGTCAGGATCAGCCGCGGCCAGCGTCGGCCACGGTCGTTGCGAAACGTGCGAATGCCCATCGGGACCCCAGCCGCTCGGAAGATTCGCGGACTTCAGCACGGCATTCGTCAATGCGCCGTCAAGAAGCCGTGAGGCCGGCGTTGCCCCGCCCGATTGCAAGCGCCTACGCTTGCAGGAACCGCTCGCACGGAGTCCCCCGGGTTTGTCGACCTTTCCCGAACGCCTGGTCCTGCCCTTCCGCCGCCTGGCCAACCCCTACACGCGCTACCGCTATGCCGCCTGGATCCATTGCGTGCGCGTCGGCCTGGCGCTGCTGGCGTCGATCCTGCTGACCACCGGCATCGACATCCCCCACGGCCTCTGGGCCTCGGTTACGGTACTGGTGGTGATGGGCGGCCTGGTGCACCAGGGCACCATTCGCGGCAAGTCCCGCGAGCGCACGCTGGGCACCCTGCTCGGCGCCGCCGTCGGCCTGGCGATCATCCTGGTGCACAACCTCACCGGTTCCGACCCGCTGGTGTACCTGCTGATGTCGGTGGCCGGCGCGGTCTCGGCGTTCTTCGCCATCCGCCGCCCCGGCTACGTGGCGCTGCTGGCGGGCATCACCATGTGCACCGTGGCCGGGCACGGCGACAACAGCATGACCGAAGGGCTCTGGCGCATGCTCAACGTGCTGATCGGCGTGGCCCTGGCGCTGGTCTTCGCGCAGATCTACCCGCTGCGCGCGGTCTACGTCTGGCGCTACCTGCTGTCGGACAACCTGCGCGCCTGCGCCCGCCTCTACGGCCAGCTGTGCGGCAGCCGCGACCTGCGTGCGGAATACTTCGCCAGCCGCCTGGAGGAACTCGACCAGCGCCTGGTCGCCTCGCGCGGGCACCTGGCGCCGGTGGCCAAGGAGACCGGCATCCCGCTGCGCGAACTGGAGCTGATCCAGCGCACCCACCGGGCCATCATGGGCACCCTGGAATCGCTGATCGCCTCGCGCCAGTTCGCCGCCCAGGCCGGCGACATCGAAGCGGTGCCGGCCAGCCTCGACGGCATGCGCCAGACCATCACCCGTCTGCTGCTGCAGTCCGCGCACGCCCTGAAGTTCAGCCGCACCAGCCGCCTGGTCCGCGAATGCCAGGGCCTGGAACACCTGCCGCGGCCGCAGAACCTCTCCGACTCCTTCGAGAAGCAGGGCTTCTACTGGCTGACCCTGCGCCTCTACGAACAGGTCGAACAGCTCTCCGCACAGCTGGCCGAAAGCGCGCAGCACTGGAACATCCAGAGCCGCGACCGGCCAGTGGCGGGCTGACGGCTCAGGCCGCGAAGCCGCCGTCGATCAGCAGGTTGGCGCCAGTGATGTAGGCCGCTTCCGGGCCGGCCAGGTAGGCGACGAAGGAGGCGATTTCCTCGGCGCGGCCGTAGCGTTCCAGGGCCATCATCTGCTTCAGCGAGTCGGCGAAGTCGCCGCTGTCCGGGTTCATGTCGGTGTCCACCGGGCCGGGCTGCACGTTGTTCACGGTGATGCCGCGCGGGCCCAGGTCGCGGGCGAAGCCACGGGTCAGGCCGGTGACCGCGGCCTTGCTCATGGCGTACACGCCCCCGCCGGCGAAGGGCATGCGCTCGGCGTTGGTGCTGCCGATGGTGATGATCCGGCCACCGTCGCCCATGTGCCGCGCGGCGGCCTGGGTGGCGACGAAGACGCTGCGTACGTTGACCGCCACGGTGCGGTCGAAGTCTTCCAGGGTGAACTCGTCCAGCGGCGCCACGGCGAGCACGCCGGCGTTGTTGACCAGGATGTCGAGGCGCCCGAAGTGGCTGGCGGCCCGCTCGATCGCGGCCTTCAGCGAATCGGCGTCGGCGCTGTCGGCCTGGATGGCCAGGGCGCGGCCGCCGGCGGCCTGCACGGTGGCGGCGAGGTCTTCGGCCTTCTGCGCCGAGCTGACGTAGGTGAAGGCCACGGCGGCGCCGTCGCGGACCAGGCGCTGGACCACGGCCGCGCCGATGCCGCGCGAACCGCCCTGGACGAAGGCCACCTTGCCGGCGAGGGGTTGGGTCTGGGTGCTGTTGCTCATGTCGATGCTCCTGAAAGGGGGAATGGGAAAGCGACGGGAACAGTCTCTGCCTCGAATTCACAACCCGGTAGCCGGTAATCGCTATATTCAGTCGATCCAATTGGTTTACACGAGAGCCCCATGGAGACCCTCAGCAACCTCGAATGCTTCGTCCGCAGCGCCGAGGCCGGCAGCTTCGCCGCCGCCGCCCGGCGCCTGGGCCTGACTCCGGCGGCGGTAGGCAAGAACGTCGCGCGCCTGGAAGCCAACCTGGGCGTGCGGCTGTTCCAGCGTAGCACCCGCAATCTGAGCCTGACCGAGGCCGGCGAACGCTTCCTGGCCGAGGTGGCGCCAGGCCTGGGTGGCATCCACAACGCCATCGCCAACCTGGCCGGCGCCGACGGCCAGCCCAGCGGCACGCTGAAGGTGAGCATGGGCCTGGTGTTCGGCCGCGACTACATCCTGCCGCTGCTCGGCGAGTTCCTCGCGCGCCACCCGGCGATCCGCCCGGACTGGCACTTCGACAACCGCCAGGTGGACCTCATCGCCGAAGGCTTCGACGCGGCCATCGGCGGCGGTTTCGAGCTACCGCCGGGGGTGGTGGCGCGGCGCCTGTCGCCGGCGCACCTGGTGCTGCTGGCGGCGCCCGCCTACCTCGACGCGCACCCGCCGATCCGCACCCCCGAGGACCTCGAACGGCACGACGGCATCCGCATCCGCTCGCCGCAGACCGGCCGCGTGCGGCCCTGGCCGCTGACCAGCCGCAGCGGCAAGGGCCAGGCGCCGATCGCGCTGCGCGAACGGATGTTCATGAGCGACCCGGAGGCCTCCTGCTTCGCCGCCCTGCAGGGCCTGGGCATCACCCTGGTGAGCATGCAGCACGCGGTGCCCTTCCTCGACGACGGGCGGCTGCGCCGGGTATTGCCGGACTGGTACGTGGACGCCGGCATCACCAGCATCTACTACACCGCGCACAAACTGCTGCCGGCGAAGACCCGCGCCTTCGTCGATTTCGTCCTCGAACAGTTCCGCGCGCGCGAACTGGAACGACGCTTTTCCGCGCTCTGAGGCGAAAAAATACGACATATCCGGCAACGCACTGGTCTAAACAGGGGCCAGCCAACCCCGACCGCCTTGATCAACATCAGGTGAGGCGGCGATCCCGGCCGCCCAGGCTTGCCCTCGGCCGGCCGCATCCTTAGGTTGGCAATGAAACCTTTAAGGAGACAACCCATGAAGAAACCAGCCCTCATCCTCGCCGCCGCCCTGGTCCTGCCGATGACCGCCATGGCCGACAGCAAGCTGTGCGACGGCAACCTGGCCCAGCTGAAGGACTTCCTCGCCACGGCCAACAAGACCGCCACCGGCGTGAAGGTGAACGTGGTCCAGGAGCACCTCGAGCAGGCCGAAAAGGCTCGCGCCGCCGGCGACTACGAGTCCTGCGTGAACCACACCACCCAGGCGCTGCGCATCATCCACAAGCCGGCCAACCGTTGAGGCCGCGCGTCAATCCGGCGGGAGCCCATCCCCACTCCCGCCGTCCCACGCCCGCCCATTGCGCGGCGGGCGCGCGGGGCTTCAACCGCAGTTGAGCCCTTGCACCATTTCCTTCCCGTCGACGTTGATGTTCAGGCGCTGCGAGTTGTACTCCAGCGTGACTACGTCGTGCGGGTGCAGCACCCGCGCGGTCTGCGCACCGGAGTCGCGCCGGGCCTGCTCGACCAGGGCCTGGGACAGCGACTTGCCGACCAGCGCCTGCACCGCCTCGGCATTGCACCGCCCACTCTCGGGCGCGGCGGCCGGCGTTTCGGCGGGTTTCTCGGCGCTGCTGCAGCCGGCCAGCAGGATGGCGCCGAACAGCATGCTCGGCAGGACTCGATTCAAGGGCATAAGGCCTCCTTGGCTTGAGGGAAAAGCCCCCTACCTTAACAAGCCGCGCCGGCCAGGGCCCGGGCATTGTGTTACCGGCTGCTGCGCGACACGGCGGAAACGACCGTATGGCGCCGTTTACACAAGATTTACACAGCCCCCGTTACACTTTCCACGAACCAACTGTCTTAGAAGTATCCGGTCGCCAGATCGGGCCTTCAGGAGGTAAGACACATGCTTCGCCGGATCTCTCAACTCGCCTTGTTGTTCTGCGGTTCCCTCGCCCTGGCCGGGCAGGCATCGGCAAACAGCAACACCGATGCAGCGGCCATCGGCGCGGTGGTCGGTGCCGTCGTGGGTGGAGCTGTAGTGGCCGGAGCCTCCGCGCCGGTCTACGCGCAACCCGCCCCGGCCTACTATCCGCCGCCGGCCTATTACCCGCCAGCCCCGGTGTACTACGCGCCGCCGCCCCCGGTGGCGGTGGTGGTGGCGCCGCCGGTGCGCTACTACCGCCCGGTGTACTACGGCCCGCGCTACTACGGCGGCCCGCATTACTATGGCCCGCCCGGCTACTACCACGGCGGCGGTTACCGTCGCTGGTAGGGACGCCCCGCCCGAACCGAAAACGCCGCTTCCCCCTGGAAGCGGCGTTTTCGCATGCGCGCTCGCGCGCCAGCAAATGACGGCTGCGTCGCAACCCTGAGCGACAGCCCGGGCTCCGGTTGGCCGGCCGCCGCGGGCCTGCCTATGCTTCATCCATTCCGCTGCTCGTTCGCCAGCATTCCCAGCGGTCACGTTGCCAGGAGGCCACCATGGCCGCGACCCGCAAGATGGGCCTGACCGGACTCACCACCCTGGTGATGGTCAACATGATGGGTTCGGGCATCATCATGCTGCCCTCCAGCATGGCGCAGTTGGGCGCGGTATCGCTGCTGTCCTGGGCGATCACCGCCGCCGGCTCGATGGCCATCGCCTACTGCTTCGCCCAGTGCGGCATCTACTGCTCGCGTTCCGGCGGCATGTCGGCCTACAGCGAGGAAGCCCACGGCAAGTCGGCGTTCTTCCTCTGTTCCTACCTGTACTTCCTGTCCCTGGTGATCAGCAACGTCGCCATCAGCATTTCCGCGGTGGGCTACCTGACCGCCTTCGTGCCCTGGCTGGCCAGCGGCGCGATGCCCCTGCTGCTCGGCAGCCTGGGGCTGATCTGGCTGACCACCCTGGCCAATTTCGGCGGCCCGCGGATCACCGGGCGGCTGGGCTCGGTCACCGTCTGGGGGGTGATCATTCCAGTGGCCGGGCTGGGCTTCTTCGGCTGGTTCCGGTTCAGCCCGGATATCTTCGCCGCGGCCTGGAACCCCAACCAGCTGCCGGTCGGCCAGGCGATCACCAGCAGCATCCCGCTGACCCTCTGGGCCTTCCTCGGCATGGAGTCCGCGGCGCAGAATTCCGACGCCGTGGAGAACCCCAAGCGCAACGTGCCGCTCGCCTGCCTGCTGGGCACCCTGGGCGCGGCGGTGGTCTACGTGCTGTCCACCACCGTCATCCAGGGCCTGGTACCCAACCCCGAACTGGCCAACTCCAGCGCGCCCTTCGCCCTGGCCTACGCGCGGCTGTTCAATGACGGCGTCGGCAACCTGGTCATGGCCCTGGCGGTGATGGCCTGCGTGGGTTCGCTGCTGGGCTGGCAATTCACCCTCGCCGAGACGGCCAAGGTAACCGCCGCCCAGGGCCTGTTCCCGCGCCTCTTCACCCGCGTCACCACGCGCGGCGCGCCGCTGGCCGGGCTGGTGACCTGCGCCGTGCTGCAGAGCCTGATCGCTCTCTCGACCGTCTCGCCCAACGCCAGCGCGCAGTTCAACAAGCTGGTCAACCTGGCCGCGGTGACCAATATCATTCCCTACATCACCTCGCTGACCGGGCTGGTGGTGATCCTCTACAAGGCCGGCGTGGGCCTCGAACTGGTCAGGCGCAATGTCGCGGTGATGCTGATCGCCGCCTGCTACTGCTTCTACGCGCTATACGCTTCGGGCGTGGAGGCGGTGTTCGGCGCGGCCCTGGTGATGGTGGTCGGCTACCTGCTGTTCGGCCTGATCGCCAAGCGCTTCGTCAAGGCCTACGAAAACCTCACGGCCTCGCGGGAGACACTCTGATGCGCCTGGCCGCCACCCTCCTCGCCCTGGCCCTGCTGGCTCCCGTCGCGCAGGCCGACACCCTGGGCCGAATCCGCGCCGAGCACACCCTGGTGCTGGGTTTCCTGCCGGCCAACGCGCCCTTCTCCGACGGCGACGCGAGCAAGGCCAGCGGCTACGCCATCGACCTCTGCCAGGCGGTGGCCGCGCGCCTGCGTGGCGAAACCGGGTTGAGCGACCTGCAGGTGCGCTACCGGCCACTGCCGCTGGCCCAGGCCCTGGACGCCGTGCGCAACGGCGAGGTGGACCTGCTCTGCAGCCCGCTGGTGGAAACCCTGCAGCGTCGCGAGACGGTGAGCTTCTCGCTGCCGGTGTTCACCGCCGGCCTCGGGGTGATCCTGCGCGGCGACGCCGACGCCACCCTGCGGGACGCCCTCGGCGGCGCCGCCCGCGAGCGCACGCCGACCTGGCGCGGCACCATCAACCAGGGCCTGAACAAGCGCAGCTTCGCCGTACTCAAGGGCACCACCAACGTGCAATGGGCACAACGCAAGGTGCGCGAGCTCGGCCTGCAATCGCGCCTGGTCGAGGTCGACAGCTATCAGGACGGCGTGGCGAAGGTCCTCGACCGCCAGGTGGACGCCTTCTTCGGCGAGCGCCTGTCGCTGCTCAACTACCAGGCCCGCGCCGCCGACCCGAGCGCCCTGCGGGTGTCCGACCGGCTCTTCGAAATGGCCGGCGTCGCCCTGCCCCTGGCGCGCGGCGACGACGACTTCCGCCTGCTGGTCGACCGCGCGCTCAGCGACGCGCTGCGCGGCGACGCCGGCGAAGCGCTGTACACCCGTTACTTCGGCGTGCCCTCGGCGCAGCAGCGCCTGCTGCTGCACCTCTACCCCCTGCCCTGAACGGCGTGGAAGCCACTCGGGACAAGGCGACGCGCATCGCTATATACTTTTATAAATAGCGGTAGCGATCCCCGGAATCCCCATGAACGACCAGGCCACCCGTCCTGCCAGCACGCCCTCCCCCCGCCGCAAGGCCAACGCCGGTGAAACCGAGGCCTTCGGCATCCGCGAGCGCAACCAGCGGCTGATCCTCGACGCCGCCAGCCGCGAATTCGCCGCCAAGGGCTTCCGCGCCGCGCGCACCGAGGACATCGCCGCCCGCGTCGGGCTGCCCAAGGCCAACGTCTACTACTACTTCCAGAACAAGCGGAATCTCTACACGCGGGTACTGGAAACCCTCATCGAGCCGCTGTTGCAGGCCTCGGCCCTGCTGCGCGAGGAACAGGACCCGCGCCAGGCGCTGCCGGCCTACATCGAAGCGCGCATGCGCGTGGCCCGCGAGCACCCGCACACCTACAAGGCGGTGCTCGGCGAGATGCTGCTGGGCGCCCGCGAACTGCCCGAGGATTGCCGTGAGCGCCTGCGCCAGGCCGCCCGCGACAACCTCGCCAGCCTGCGCGCGTGGATGCGCCGGGGGCTGATCGCCAGCGCCGACCCGCAGCACCTGCTGCTGTTCCTCTGGTCGGCGACCCAGGCCCACACCCACTTCGGCTGGCAGGCCTCGCTGATCACCGGCAAGGCCCGCCCGGACGCCGCCGACTACCGCGCCGTGGCCGCCAGCGTCAGCCAGCTGGTGCTGGCCGGCCTGGCCCCCGACGGCGGGCGGTTGCGGCCCTTCCCCGCCTAGCCTGCGTGTCGGCGCGGTGATGGGTATCGCTGCGCTCAACGCCATCCGGCGAACTGCGCGCAGGTGCCGCTCTCGACCTTGCTCCGCGCCGGCCAGTGAAACCGGGTGAAAGATGTTTCACCCACGTCTTGCGCGGCCCGCGCCATAGTGTCCGGGCTCCTTGGTGACCGTCTCCGCCTTCCCCGCGGGACGGTCATTTTTTTTGCCCGGCGCGCGCCGGCGAAGCTGAAAAAAGTTTCATCCGGATTCATTTGTCCGTCTTCCCCGCCCGCCCCCTAATGGCCGGCAGCCGGCTCTGCCGCGCATGACAACCAACACTTGTGGGGGAAGTATTTCGATGACGCGTTCCATGCAACCGATGACCCTGGGCGGCTTCGCGCTGTCCGTGGCGCTGGGCCTGCCGGGCCTGGCCAGCGCCAGCGAGCAGTCCGATTCCAAGGGTTTCATCGAGGACGGCAGCCTCAACCTGCTGAGCCGCAACCTGTACTGGCACCAGACCGCCGACGACTCGCACCAGCGCGACTGGAGCCAGGCGTTCATGCTCAACTACGCCTCGGGCTTCACCCAGGGCACGGTCGGCTTCGGCATCGACGCCTTCGGCTACCTGGGCCTGAAGCTGGACGGCGGCAGCGGCCGGGTCGGCTCGCCGAACATCCCCTACGACAGCGACGGCGACCCGCAGAAGTCCTACGGCAAGGCCGGCGGCGACGTGAAGGTGCGCATCTCCAACAGCACCCTGGCCTTCGGCGACATGCAGCCCAGCGCGCCGGTGTTCGCCACCGCCGACAACTACCTGGTGCCGCAGACCGCCACCGGCTTCCACTTCAGCAGCCACGAGATCGACGGCCTGGACCTGGACGCCGGGCGCTTCACCGCCGGCACCGGCACCACCACCACGCGCCACGACGGCGACCTGATCGCCAGCTACGCCGGGGTCACCAGTTCGGCGGCCAGCTACGCCGGCGCCAAGTACAGCTTCAACAAGCAGTTCAACGCCTCGCTCTACGCCGACCGCCTGCAGGACGTGTGGAACCAGGGCTACCTCAACCTGAACTTCACCCAGCCGCTGGCCGACCAGCAGTCCCTGGGCCTGGACTTCAACCTCTACCGGACCCAGGACAGCGGCGACGCCCGCGCCGGACAGATCGACACCACCGCCTACTCCCTGGCCGCCGCCTACACCCTCGGCGCGCATACCTTCACCCTGGCCGGGCAGAAGGTCCACGGCGACCAGCCGTTCGACTACATGGGCTTCGGCAGCATGGACGCCGGCAACGCCGCCGGGCGCTACGGCAACTCCATCTACCTGGCCGACTCGGTGCAGTACTCCGACTTCAACGGCCCCAACGAGCGTTCCTGGCAGGCCCGCTACGACCTCGACATGAGCAGCTTCGGCGTGCCCGGCCTGAGCTTCATGGTCCGCCACATCCGCGGCTACGGCATCGACGGCGGCCACCTGGACGCCAGTTCCGCCTATTACGGCGCCTATGGCGACGACGACCGCGAACACGAGACCGACGCCGAGGCCAAGTACGTGGTGCAGAGCGGCCCGGCCAAGGACCTCAGCTTCCACCTGCGCCAGGCCTGGCACGCCGGCGACCCGTCCACCGGCGGGCACCTGGAGCAGACCCGGCTGATCACCGAATACCCGCTGAA
>NZ_JARJLT010000400.1 GCF_029335315.1 Pseudomonas citronellolis | reverse complement strand
TCTCACCGCAGGCACCACAGCCCCGGACAGACACCCTCCCCTACACCAACTCCCGCAACGCCGCCTTGGTCACCTTCCCGGAAGCGTTCAACGGCAGCGCCTCGAGCACCATCGCCCGGCGCGGCGCCTTGTAGTTGGCCATGCGCTCGCGGCACCAGGCGAGGAAGGCATCGAGGTCCAGCGATTGCCCCGGCGCCGGCAGCAGGAAGGCCATGGCCACCTCGCCCAGGCGCTCGTCGGGGATGCCGATCACCGCCGCCTGGGCCACGCCGGGGTAGCCGAGGATGGCCTGCTCGATCTCCGCCGGGTACACGTTGAAGCCGCCGTTGATGAACATGTCCTTGAGGCGGTCGGTGATGCGCAGGTAGCCGCGTTCGTCGAGCACGCCGACGTCGCCGGTGTGCAGCCAGCCCTCGGCGTCGATCGCCTCGGCGGTGGCCTGCGGGTTGGCGAAGTAGCCGCGCATCAGGTTGTAGCCGCGCACCACCACTTCGCCCGGCTGGCCCGCGTCCACGCTGCGGCCGTCGGCGTCCACGCAGCGCACTTCCACGCCGGGGAAGGCGCGGCCGCTGGTGGTGGAGATGGTCTCGGCGTCGTCGCCGGGGCGGCAGATGGTGACGAAGCCGCAGGTCTCGGTGAGGCCGTAGGCGGTCACAATGGTCTGGAAGCCCAGTTCGCTGCGCATGCGCCGGACCATCTCCACCGGCACCGCGGCGGCGCCGGTCACCGCCACGCGCAGCGAACTCAGGTCGTGCTCGCCGCGCTGCGGGTGGGCCAGCAGCGACTGGTACAGGGTCGGCGGGCCGGGCAGCACGGTCACCCGTTCGCGCTCGATGCGCTGCAGCAGCAGCGGCACGTCGAACACCTGCTGCGGCAGGATGCAGCAGCCGCGCATCAGCGCCGCCAGCCAGCCGGCCTTGTAGCCGAAACTGTGGAAGAACGGGTTGACGATCAGGTAGCGGTCGCCCTGGCGCAGGCCGACCATCTCGCTCCAGTCGCGCACCAGGCGCAGGTTCTGGCCGTGGGCGGTCATCACGCCCTTGGGTTTGCCAGTGGTGCCGGAGGTGAACAGCAGGTCGCACAGGTCGTCTTCGCCCAGCGCGGCCTGGCGCGTTTCCAGGTGCGCCTCGGGCACCCCGTCGGCCAGGGCCAGGAAGGCGTCCCAGCCCAGGCAGCCGTCGCGCTCGCCGCGCAGGATCACCCGTTGGCGCAGCGCCGGTAGCGCCTCGTCGGCGAGCAGCGCCGGGTAGTCGCTGCCGAGGAATTCACCGATGACGAACAGCAGGCTGGCGCCGCTCTCACGCAGCACCACGCCCGCCTCGGCGCCCTTCATGCGGGTGTTCAGCGGCACCAGCACGGCGCCCACGCTCTGCAGCGCGGTGGCCGCGACTATCCATTCCCAGAGGTTCGGCGCCCATAGCGCGACGCGCTCGCCATGGCCGACCTGCAGCGCCAGCAGCGCGCGGGCGGCGCGCCGGCGCAGGTCGTCGAGCTGGCGGTAGCTCAGGTGCGTGGCGCCATCCTCGATGGCCGGGAGGTCGCCGTGGCTGGCCGCCGCGGCGGCCAGCAGGTGCGGAATGGTCGGAGCGCTGTGCGCAGGGGTCATGGCGGGAAACTCGCGAACGATAGCGGAATGGGCCGGCGCGCGGCCGGCCCGCTGGCGAATGGCTCAGGCCGGCGGCGGCGCGAAGCGGCGGCCGGCGGAGAAGCCGCCGTCGACGGCGATCATCTGCCCGCTGACGAAGGAGGCATCGTCCGAGGCGAGGAACAGCGCCACCTTGGCCACTTCCTCCGGCTGCCCGGCGCGGCACAGCATGTGCTGCGAGGCGAAGTAGGCGTGGAAGGCCTCCTGCTCGCGGACCATCTGCGTCATCGGTGTCTCGATCAGCCCGGGGCACAGGCCGTTGACCCGCACGTTGGCGTAGCCGTAGTCGATGGCCATGGAGCGGGTCAGCTGGTTGATGCCGCCCTTGGCGACGTTGTAGGCGGTGTTGCCGTCGCAGCCCTGCAGGCCGAAGATCGAGCCGATGTTGATGATCGAGCCGCCGCGCTGCTCGACCATCTGCGGCAGGGCGTGCTTGCTGGTCAGCATGCTGCCGGTGAGGTTGATGTCCAGCACCCGCTGCCATTCGCTGGTGGGCGAGCTGGTGACGCTGCCCTGGCTGGCGACGCCGGCGGCGTTGACCAGCACGTCGAGGCGGCCGTGGCGCGAAACCACCTCGCCCATCACCTGCTGCACGTTGTTCTCGTCGCGCACGTCCAGGGCCATGAACAGGCCGGGGAACTCCGCCGGCGCCTGGCCCACGTCCAGCCCCACCACCTGGGCGCCTTCCGCTGCGAACAGGCGCGCGCAGGCCAGCCCGATACCCGATGCCGCGCCGGTAACCACCGCGACCTTGCCTTGCAGTCGATTCATTCGCACACCTCTGCTTGTTGTTGTCGGTTTGCCGTGCGCCGGAGTCTAGCGAGGCCCCGGCGGCGGGAGATCGTCCAATGGGACTAGCCACGACGCAAGCCCCGCTCCGTGCGCAACCGCAACGCCCCGCAGGATGGCGTTGAGCGCAGCGATACCCATCGCCGCCCCCCTATGGTGTTCGCCAGTGGTGTTCGCCAGCTCACCCCGTCCTGCGACAAGCGCTTCGATGCGGCCGGCAGGACAGTCGCGTCTTCCCGAGGGCAAAAAAAGCCCGGCCGAAGCCGGGCTGCAAATGGGGCGGCACAGCCCCACACTCGAGAACAACTCGTTTCAATCCGGGAAGCGCACGCGCACCTCGCGGCTGCCGGCGCGGCCCTGGCAGGCCAGGGTCCAGCCGTCGGCCAGTTCGGCCGCGCTGAGCACATCGTTGCGCGGCAACAGCACCTCGCCACGCTCCACCTGGCACATGCAGGCGCCGCAGTAGCCTTCCTCGCAGGACGCCGGCGGCGCCAGACCGGCCTTGCGGCAGCTTTCCAGCAGCGTCTCGCCCGGCGCGCAGGGCACCTGGTGCTCGGCGCCGTCCAGGGCCACCACCAGGCTTTCCACGGCGACTGCGTCGGCGCTCGCTTCGCCCATCACCGGTTCGTCCGGGTCGGCCGGCGAGACGAAGCGTTCGACATGGATGCGCCCCGGCTCGACCCCCGCCTCGCGCAGGCTGCCTTCCACGGTATCCATGAACGGCCCCGGCCCGCAGATGAAGCATTCGGCGTCTTCCCAGCCGCGCAGCAGGTGGCGCACATCGCTGCCGCGCAGGAAGCCCTGCAGCTCGTCCAGCACGTGCAGCACCTGCAGGCGCTCGCCGTGTTCGCGCACCAGCTCGCGCAGGGCGTCGCGGAAGATCACCGACGCGCTGTCGCGGTTGGCGTACACCAGGCGGATGCGGCAGGCGCGGCTGGCCAGGGCCTCGCGGAGGATCGAGAACACCGGGGTGATCCCCGAGCCGCCGCCGAACAGCAGCAGGTCGCGCTCATCGGTGCCCAGGTGGAAGTGCCCGGCCGGCGGCAGCACCTCCAGGACGTCGCCGGGGCGCACGCTGTCGTTCATCCAGTTCGACACCCGGCCACCGGCGACGCGCTTGACCGTGACCCGCAGTTCCCCGTCCAGCGCCGGGGCGCTGGACATCGAGTAGCAACGGCTCAGGCGCTTGCCGCCGACGTTCACGCGGAACCCCAGGAACTGCCCGGCGCGGTAGGCGAAGCGCCCGGCCAGTTCCGCCGGCACGCGCAGCACCAGCGAACGCGCGTCGGCGGTTTCCTCGATCACCTCGGCGACCTCCAGGCGGAAGCCGCCGCCGGCGGTCGGCGCCGCTTGCGGCGCCAGGGTCTGCGCTGTGCCCATCGCTTCGCTCCGTCAGATGCCGCTGATCAGCTGCGCGTTGTCCACGCGGATTTCGGCGCCGTTGATGAAGCGCGACTCGTCCGAGGCCAGGAACAGCACCACGTTGGCGATATCGCGCGGCGCGCACATGCGGTTCATCGGGTCGGCGTCCAGGGCCTCCTGGGGAATCGCCTGGCCGCCGGCCAGGGCCTGGGTCATGGGCGTGTTGACGCCGTCCGGGTGCACGCTGTTGCAGCGGATGCGGTAGCCCTGCTGCTTGCAGTGCAGGGCGATGGAGCGGGTCATCGCGGCCACCGCGCCCTTCGACGCCGAGTAGGCGCAGAAGGCCGGCATGCCGCCCAGCGCGGCCACCGAGGACATGTTGACGATGGAGCCGCCGCCGTTTTCCTTCATCGCCGCGATGGCGTACTTGCAGCCGAGGAAGTAGCCCTCGCCGTTGACCGTCTGCACCTTGCGCCACAGCTCCAGGCTGGTGTCCTCGATGCTGGCCATGGCCAGGATGGCGGCGTTGTTGACCAGCACGTCGAGGCGGCCGAAGCGCTCCAGGGTGGTCTTCACCACGTGCTGCCAGTCGCTTTCACTGGCGATGTCGTGGCGGATGAACAGGGCGTCGCCGCCGATCTGCGCGGCCAGGGCGCGGCCGGCGTCCTCGTTGAGGTCGGTGAGCACCACGCGGGCGCCCTCGGCGGCCAGCAGCAGGGCGTCCTCGCGGCCGATGCCGCTGGCCGCGCCGGTGACGATGCAGACCTTGCCTTGTACTCGATTCATGCTTGTTTTCCTTCAGGCGGTTTCGGGGGTGGCGGCGTGCGCCTGGGTCGCCGCGTGGGCGGCGGCGCGGCGGCCGGAATACACGCAGTCGGCGATGGACAGGCCCGACACGTAGAGGTTGGAAGCGACGCCCACGGCGTTGCGTCCGGCGCTGTACAGCCCGGCGATCGGCTGCCCGGCGGCGTCCAGCACGCGGCCGCTGCGTTCGCACACGCGCAGCCCGCCGAGGGTGATCGCCGGGCACGGGTAGAGCTTGCTGGCGAAGGACAGGTCCAGGGCATACCAGGGCCCGTCGTCGAGGTCGGCGAGCATCGCTGGCGACTTGCCGAAGGCGTCGGTGTGTTCGCCGCGCGCCGCCCGGCTGTATTCCTCCAGGGTCCGGCGCAGGTTCTGCGGCGGCATGCCCAGGGTGCGCGCCAGTTGTTCCGGGCTGTCGCCGCGACGGCGGTTGAACAGCAGGTTGAGCAGCACCGGCAGGCGCTGAAACGACCACACCTTGCCCGGCCCGACCTGGCGCAGCGACTCGCGCAGCAGGTTGCGGTCGAGCACCAGGATGGCGCGGCCGCCCTGCTCTTCCACCATCGCGTGGCCGAGCTTGGCGCCGTACACCTCCTCGTTGCAGTAGCGCTCGCCGTCGGCGTTGACGATCACCCCGCGGGCCCAGGCCAGCGGCGGGTTGATGAAGCGCCAGGCGCTGACCTTGTCCAGGCGCCGGGTGGCGGCGCCGACGCCGAGGCCCAGGCGGATGCCGCTGCCGTCGCAGCCCGGCGTGCCCAGCGGCAGCCCGTCGAGGTACTGCGGCGCGTGCTCGGCGAGCATCTCGCGGTTGAACACGAAGCCGCCGGCGCTGAGCAGTACGCCCTTGCGCGCGCGCAGCAGGATGGGCTGGGCATCGCGCGCCTCGATGCGCCGCAGCGCGGCGGTCAGGCGCTCGGCCAGCGGCGGCGCGTAGGGGTGGATGGCCGTGGCCAGGCGCCCCAGCCAGGCATGGCGACGCGCGGCGGCGCTGCCCGGCGGCAGGCGCCAGGCCTCCACGCCGACCACCGCGCCGCTGGCATCCTGCACCAGCCGGCGCACTTCGCACTGGCTGTACAGCTGCACGCCCTTGGCCCGCGCCGACGCGCGCAACGCGCTGAACAGCGCGAAACCGGACATGCCGCTGCCCTTGGTGCGATGCCCGCGCGGCGCCGGCTTGGCCAGGCTGGCGTAGGCCGGCACCGGCTCGTTGCCGGAGTAGTACAGGTAGTAGCGGTCGCTGGGGTAGGAGGTCTTCTGCAGCGGCACGCTGCCTTCGTAGCGCGCGCCCTGGCGTTCCAGCCAGGCCAGCTGCTCGACGCTGCGCTCGCAGAAGTCGCGCAGGGTCTCCGGCTGCACCGCCTCGCCGACCTCCTCGCGCAGGTAGGTGAACATCGTCTCGGGGTCGTCGGCGTAGCCGGCCTGCCGCTGTTGCGGCGTACCGCCGCCGGCGTAGACCACCCCGCCGCTGCGCGCGGTGGCGCCGCCGCCGGTGAAGCGGTCCAGGGCCAGCACCTGCAGGCCGCGCTCGCGGGCCTCCAGGGCGGCGCAGGCGCCGGCGCCGCCGAAGCCGACCACCAGCAGGTCGGTCTCCGCGTGCCACTGCGGCTTGGCGTCGGCGCCGAGGCGCAGCGGCGCTATGCCGTGGGTCGCACTCATGGCCATCACCCCGCCGCCGCCACGCTCGGCGCCTGCACGGCGACCGAAGTGGTGTAGATGCCGTTCACGTAGATCAGCGGGGTGATCTGCGGGCTGTTGCGAATCTCGCGGATGCGCCCGATGAACACCGTGTGGGTGCCGTAGGTGAAGCGCCCGTCCTGTTCGCAGATCACGCTGGACTGGGCGTCGGCCAGGTACGGCACGCCGCACGCGGAGGTGCGCCAGTCGCCGCTGGCGAAACGTCCCTCGCCCTTCACCGGGCCGCTGCACAGGTGCGACAGGTACTCCTGTTCCTGGCCGAGGATGTTCACGCAGAAGTCGGCGCCGGCCTCCAGCACGCGGTGCAGCGAGGCGGTCTGGTTCACGCAGATGAGCAGCGACGGCGGCTCGGTGGAGAGCGAGTCCACGGCGGTGGCGGACATGGCGAAACGCTCCTGGCCGTCACTGGTGGTGATGATGGTCACCGACTTGGCGAGCCGGCGCATGGCCTGGAGCATGTCGGCTTTCAGAGTGTCCTGGTTCATCGCACGGGGCCTCGCGGTTGTCGTTGTTGTGCGATGAATTCTGTGGCCGCCCGGGGGGCCCAACATCGTCCGAGGGGACTAGTCGGCGCGGCGCCGCGGCATATGGTCCGTTTGTGGGATGCGGGCGCCGCGCGGGCGTTGCCAAATGCCCGCGAAGCCCCCGGCCGCCGTGCCGGGGACCGAGCGCAGCCCCCGCGCGGGGCGATCACAGGAGAACAACAAGATGCTCGACCAGGAACTGATCCGTCAGCGCCTCCGCCAGCGCGCCCGCGAACTGGTGCCGGTGCTGCGCGAACGCGCCGCCGACGCCGCCCGCCAGGGCCGCCTGCCCGAGGAGACGATCCGCGATTTCCACGCCGCCGGCTTCTTCCGCATCCTCCAGCCGGCGCGCTGGGAGGGCTACGAGCTGGAGCCGAAGGACTTCTTCGAGGTGCAGATGACCCTCGCCGAAGGCTGCATGTCCTCGGCCTGGGTGCTCGGCGTGGTGGCCATCCACAACTGGCAGCTGGCGCTGTTCGACGACCGCGCCGCGCAGGATGTGTGGGGCGAGGATTCCAGCGTGCTGATCTCTTCCTCGTACATGCCTGTGGGCAAGGTCACCCCGGTGGAGGGCGGCTTCCGCCTGTCCGGGCGCTGGGGCTTCTCCAGCGGCAGCCAGCATTGCCAGTGGGCCTTCCTCGGTGCCCTGGTGCCGCCTAGCGAGGCGGGCGGCGCGCCTGACTACCGCACCTTCCTGGTGCCGCGCGGCGACTACCAGGTGCTCGACAACTGGAACGTGATGGGCCTGGAAGCCACCGGCTCCCACGATGTGCTGGTGGAAGACGCCTTCGTCCCCGAGTACCGCACCCACCGCGCCCTCGACGGCTTCATGCAGAACAGCCCGGGCAACGCGGTGAACGACGCCCCGCTGTTCCGCCTGCCGTTCGGGCAGATCTTCGTCCGCGCGGTGTCCTCCTCGGCCATCGGCGCGCTGCAGGGCGCGGTGGACTGCTTCATCGAGCACAACCGCGCCCGCGTCGGCGTCAACGACGGCCGCAAGATGGGCCAGGACCCCGGCGCCCAGCAGGCCCTGGCCGACGCCATGGTCTGCGTCGACGAGTGCCGCACCGTGCTGCTGCGCAACTTCGAGCTGATGCTCCAGCGCGCCCGCGACGGCGCGGCCCTGAGCATGCCCGAGCGGGTGAAGATGCGTTACGACTCGGCCCTGGTCGCCGACCGCTGCGCCCGCGCCGCCGGCGCGCTGATGTTCAACAGCGGCGCCTCGACGATCTTCCGCGAACACCCGATCAACCGCGCCTTCCGCGACATCCACACCGGCCGCGCGCACGTCGCCAACAGCCCGGCGAAGTACGCCTGGAACCTCGGCGGCGTGAGCATGGGCGCGGACTCCACGGACTTCTTCCTCTAAGCCGGCTGCCCGGCGCACACCGGCGTTTCGGCGTAGTCCGTTCGGGCGATTCCGCGGCGCCGGCCAACCCCGACCATGGCCTTCAGGCAGAGCCCGTCGGCCCGCCACACTGACAAGGGACGAACCCCATGAAATTCTCTCTGATCTACGAAGCGCAGACGCTGGACAGCACCCGCGAAGGCGACCGCCGCATCTTCGAGGAGACCGTCGAGCAGGCCGTGCTGGCCGACCAGCTCGGCTTCGACACCTTCTGGTGCGTGGAGCACACCGCGCTGACCAACTACTCGCACATGTCCGCCCCGGAAACCATGCTGGCCTTCGTCGCCGGCAAGACCGAGCGCATCGGCATCGGCCACGGCGTGGTCTGCCTGCCGCCGGCGATGAACCACCCGGTGAAGGTCGCCGAGCGCATCGCCACCCTCGACCTGCTGTCCAGGGGCCGCGTGCACTTCGGCGTGGGCAAGGGCGGCACCCAGCAGGAAGCCGGCACCTTCGGCTACGACCTGGCCACCCTGCAGCCGCAGATCGACGAAGCCATGTACCTGATCCCGAAGATGTTCGTGCAGGACGAGATCGAGCATAACGGCGACTTCGTGAAGATCCCCAAGCGGCCGATCCACCCCAAGCCCTACCAGGACCCGCACCCGCCGATGTACCTGGCCTGCACCAACACCGAGTCGCTGAAGAACGCCGGCGGCCGTGGCATGGGCGCGCTGGTGCTGGGCTTCGGCGGCCCGGAGGAGATCGCCAAGAAGGTCGCCGTGTACCACGAGGCCTGGGACAGCCGTGACGCGAAGAACCAGGTCGGCTTCCGCCCCAACCGCCACATCGCCGCGCTGTGCCCGGCCATCGTCCTCGACGACAACGAGCAGGCCCGCGCCATCGGCATTCGCGGCCAGCGCTACTTCATGGAATCGCTGGCCTACTGGTACGCCGGTGGCGAGCGCCCGGACCCGGCCAAGTGGCAGGACGACACCTTCGTCGACGGCAACGGCCAGAGCGTGATCCGCTCGCGCTTCGCCTCCGAGGAAGTCACCGTCGACTTCTCCGACCCGAGCATGGCGATGATGAACCCCAACCACGCCTACGGCACGGTCAACGACTGCATCGGCTACGTGCAGCGGCTGATCGACGCCGGCGCCGACGAAATCCTCTTCATCTGCCAGATGGGCACGGTGCCGCAGTGGGCGCAGCTGGAGACGCTGAAGAACATCGGCGAGAAGGTCATCCCCTACTTCCGCAACAAGCATCAGGTCGCCTGACGACCACCACGACGGGCCCCCAGGGGCCCGTTCGCTTTTCCAGGCAAGCCCATTCCAGGAGAACCCCCATGCAGAAAGTCATCTACCTGCTCTGGCAACGCGAGCAGGACAGCTTCGAGCACTTCGCCGAACAGCTGCGCGGCACCGCCGACCGCCTCCAGTCCCTCGGTGCGCACAGCCTGCAACTGAACCTCGACGACGCCGAGGTGGCCCCCGCCGCCGGCCTGCGCCAGCAACAGGCCGGGCCGCTGCCGCAGGCGACGCTGTCGTTCTGGCTGGCCAGCGCGGTGGGCGAATTCCGCCGCCCCTTCGACGAGGCGCTGCGGGCCATCTGCGCGCGCCTGGACGGCTACCTGGTCTGCGAGTCCGAGCCGATCCGCAACACCCGCTTCCCCACCCAACCCGGCCGGCGTACCCACGGCTTCTCCCAGCTGGCCTTCCTGCAACGCCCGCCGCGGCTGACCCATGACGCCTGGCTGGACACCTGGCAGAACCACCACACGCGGGTCGCCATCGACACCCAGGACAACTTCCAGTACGTGCAGAACCTGGTGGTGCAGGTGCTCACCCCCGGCGCTGCGCCGCTGGCGGCGATCGTCGAGGAATGCTTCCCGCCGGCGGCGATGAGCGACCCGCAGGCGTTCTTCGACGCAGCGGGCGACGAGGCGAAGTTCCAGCGCAACGTCGCCGTCATGATGGACAGCTGCCACCGCTTCATCGACTTCGACCAGCTCAACGTGCTGCCCAGCAGCCAGTACCCGCTGTGAAGGAGACCCCAGCCATGAACCGACTTGCCGGCAAGATTGCGCTGGTCACCGGAGCGGGCCAGGGCGTCGGCCAGGGTATCGCCTTCGCCCTGGCCGCCGAAGGGGCGCGGGTGGCCGTCGCCGGGCGCACCGAGGAGCCGCTGCAGCGCACCTGCGCGCAGATCCGCGAACGCGGCGGCGAAGCGCTGGCGGTGCGCTGCGACGTGACCCGCGCGGCGGACATCGAGCGCTGCGTGGCCCAGGTGGTGGAGGCCTTCGGCGGCCTCGACATCCTGGTCAACAACGCGCAGATCGTGCCCCTGGGCCGGCTGCTGGAGGTGAGCGACGAAAGCTTCCAGCAGGGCCTGGACTCCGGCCCGCTGGCGACCCTGCGGCTGATGCGCGCCTGCTACCCCTACCTCAAGGGCGGCGGCGCGGTGATCAACCTGGCCTCCTCCGCCGCGGTGCGCTGGGACGCCTCCGGCTACGGCGCCTACGCCGCGGCCAAGGAAGCTATCCGCAGCCTGAGCCGCGCGGCGGCCTGCGAGTGGGGCCCGGAGGGCATCCGCGTCAACGTCATCGCGCCCCACGCGCTGTCCCCCGGCCTGCAGGGCTGGATGCAGGCCAACCCGGCGCAAGCCGAGGCCTTCCTCCAGGGCATCCCGCTGCGCCGGGTCGGCGACTGCGAGGTCGACATCGGCCGCACGGTGGCCTGGCTGGCCAGCGCCGAGGCCGCCTACCTCACCGGGGCCACCCTGCCGCTGGACGGCGGCCAGGCCTTCTGGGGCTGAACCGCCCGCCCCGCGCGGGCCTGCCATACTCAGGGGCATGACCCGCGCGACCTTCCGCTTCTACGAGGAGCTCAACGACTTCCTGCCCGCCGCCCGCCGCCGGCGCGAGTTCACCTGCGCCTGCCCGCCGGCGGCCACCCTCAAGCACATGATCGAGGCGCTGGGCGTGCCGCACACGGAAGTCGAGCTGGTGCTGCTCAACGGCGAGTCGGTGGGCTTCGAACGCACCCTCCTGGATGGCGACCGCGTGGCGGTCTACCCGATGTTCGAACGCCTGGATATCAGCCCGCTGCTGCGCGTGCGCGCCCGCCCGTTGCGGGTGCTGCGTTTCGTCGCCGACGCGCACCTGGGCGGCCTGGCGGCGCTGCTGCGCATGAGCGGCTTCGACACCCTCTACGACAACGCCTTCGACGACGGCGAGATCGCCGAGATCGGCGCGCACCAGGGCCGCGTGGTGCTGACCCGCGACCGCGAGCTGCTCAAGCGGCGGATCATCAGCCACGGCTGCTACCTGCACGCGCGCAAACCCAGGGAGCAACTGGGCGAACTCTTCGAGCGCCTGGACCTGGCGCGCAGCGCGCGGCCGTTCAGCCTGTGCCTGCGCTGCAACCACCCGCTGCGCGTGCTCTCGGCCGAACAGGCGCGCCCCCGCGTGCCGCCGCAGGTGGCGCAACGGCACAGCCGCTACCTGGCCTGCGACCAGTGCCAACGGGTGTTCTGGGAAGGCTCGCACTGGCACAGCATGCGCACCCTGCTCGAACCCCTGCTGCTCCGGTAGGAGCGGGCCACGCCCGCGATTCGCGCGCGCGGCGCGCTCCTACAGGGGAATCGCGCGGCACGGGGCATCGTAGGGCGCATAACGCCCCCGGCGTTATCCGCCGCCGGGCCTCACGGCGGATAACCGCGAACGGTTATCCGCCCTACGCCAACCCTCCGGCCGCGCCCGTGGTTCGAACACAAGGCGCGGTGTCCCGACGTTATCCGCCCCACACCCCCCTCCCCGTAGGAGCGGGCCACGCCCGCGAGCGGGCGCGGCGCGCGCCTACATAAGCGCCTCAGATCACCCGCGCCGGATGCTGCACCCGTGGCGCCCCCAACTGCTCGCGCCACGACGGCGGCTGGCGGCCGCCGGCCTCCTGGATGCCGTAGCGCAGCGCCAGCTCGGCGCTCACCAGGGTCTGCCCGGAGAGCTGCGGTAGCTCCGGGTCGTCCAGCAGCGCGTTGAGGATGCGCCCGTTGAACTGCGGGGTCTCGGCCATCGCCAGGAACGCCTCGTACTGCTCGGCGCGGGCCTGGCCGGCGATGGCGGTGCGTTCGGTGAGCTGCGGGCCCAGCCACAGCGACAGCGCCGCCACCCGGCTGTGCTCGAAGTCGATGGCCATGTCCGCCGCCAGCTTGTCCACCCCGGCCTTCTGCGCGCCGTAGGCCGGGCCGTGCATGTAGCAGCCGGCGCCGAACGACGAGACGAACGCCACCAGCGCGTTCGGCGCGCGCAGCAGCAGCGGCGCGGCGTAGTAGCTGGCGACGTAGGCCGAGCGCAGGCCGATATCGAGGATGTCCACCAGGTCCAGCGGCTTCTCCCAGAACGGGCCCGGGTCGATCAACTGCTCGTGGATGAAGGTGACGTTGTTCACCAGCAGGTCGAGGCGCCCCTGCTCCCGTTCGATGCGCTGGAACAGCGCCTGCACCTGGGCGTCGTCGCCATGGTCGCACTGCACGGCGATGCCCTTGCCGCCGGCGGCGTCGATGGCCGCGGCGGTTTCCTGGATGCTGCCGTGCATCACCTGGCCGCGCAGGGTGGCGCCGCCGGAACTCAGCGAGCGGCCGCTGACGTAGACGGTCATGCCGGCGGCGCCAAGCGCCTCGGCGATGCCCTTGCCGACACCACGGCTGGCGCCGGTGACCAGGGCGATGCGGGGAGTCTGATCAGGCATTCTGCGGTACCTCCTGGCTGGCGCGGGTCTGCCCGGCCTGTTGCTGGATGTGCTCGGCGGCGAGGAAGCCGAAGGTCATCGCCGGGCCGATGGTGGAGCCGGCGCCGGGATAGGTCGCGCCCATCACCGACGCGGCCGAGTTGCCGATGGCGTAGAGGCCGTCGATGGCGCTGCCGTCCTCGCGCAGCACGCGGGCGTGCACATCGGTGAGCAGGCCGCCCTTGGTGCCGATGTCGCCGGCGTCGATCTTCACCGCGTAGAACGGCGCCTTCAGCAGCGGCGCCAGGCACGGGTTGGGCAGCACGTGGGGGTCGCCGTAGTAGCGGTCGAACAGCGACTCGCCCTTGTGGAAGTCCGGGTCCTGGCCCAGCGCGGCGTAGCGGTTGAAGCGTTCCAGGGTGCGCGCCAGGCCCGCGCCGTCGGCGCCGATCCGCGCGGCCAGCGCTTCCACGCTGTCGGCCTTGTGGTAATAGCCGCGCAGGTGCTTCGGCACGCGCCCGTCGGGCTGCGCGTAACCGGGCAACAGCGCGCCGCAGGGGTATTTGCGGCGGAACTCGGCGTCGAACACCATCCAGCACGGCACGCTGCGCGCGGCCGCGCTGTCGTGGGCGTACATGGCGTAGACGATGTCGGTGTAGGGCGCCGCCTCGTTGACGAAACGCTGCCCGGCGGAATCCACCATCACGCAACCCGGCAGGGTGCGTTCGACGAACAGCGCGCGCTGTTTCTCCTCGCCCTCGACGTGGGTGGTCGGCGCCCACCAGCTGTGTTCCATCAGCGCGGTGGCCGCGCCCAGCGCCTGGCCGGCGCGGATGCCGTCGCCGCTGTTGTTCGGCGGCGTGGCGCTCCACTGCGCCTGCGACGGCTGCGGGTGGTACTCGCTGCGCATCGCCTGGTTGCGTTCGAAGCCACCGGCGGCGATCACCACCGCCTGCCGCGCGCGCACCCGCAGCGGGCGGCCTTCGCGCAGCAGCTCGGCGCCGACGACCCGGCCGCCCTCCTCCACCAGCCCCTGCAAGGGCGTGTCCAGCCACAGCGGCACCTGGCGGTCGAGCAGCGAGCGGCGCAGCGCGGCGACCAGCGCGTTGCCCAGGGTGAGGAAACGGTCGCGCGGCGAGCGCAGGCGGCCGCCGAGGTCGCGCCAGTAGCGCCAGAGGATGCGCAAGGTCAGGCCGACCCAGCCGGGGCCGCGGCACAGCAGCACCCGCGCTTCCTTCATGGTCATGCCGATGCGCCCCATCATCAGGGTGCCCGGCGAGGGCGCGCGCATCCGCGCGAACTCGTCGCCCAGCTCGCGGGCATCGAACGGCAGCGGGTCCATGGAGCGGTAGCCGGGCTTGCCGCCGGCCACCTCGGGGTAATAGTCGGCGTATTCCGGCTGCGCCTCGAAGCGCACCCGGCTGTGGGCCTCCAGGTATTCGACCATGCGCCGGCCGTGCTCGACGTAGGCCTCGACGCGGCCGTCGTCGACCACGTTGTCGCTGACGGTGCGGATGTAGCGCACCGCTTCCTGCGCCGAGTCCTGGCCGCCGAGCGCGGCGATGCGGTGGTTGCAGGGAATCCAGATGCCGCCGCCGGACACCGCCGAAGTGCCGCCATAGCGGTCGCTCTTTTCCACCAGCAGCACGTCCAGGCCCAGGTCGCGGGCGCGCAGCGCGGCGGTCATGCCGCCGGCGCCGCTGCCCACCACCAGAACGTCGCATTCAAAGTCCCACTCGCGGCTCCGCTGGCCGCTCGTCCTTGCGTTCATGCGCTTCTTCTCCGGGAGCTGGCGTGGGCCCGGCCCACGCTTCCGCGGCGATTGTTCGCGCAGCCGAGAGGCCCGGTCATCGTCCGATGGGACTAGCGCCAGAGCGGCCCACCGACGTCTCTGCGGCGTAGTCCTATCGGACGATGTTGGCGTTGCCGGGTGACCACATAGTCAGCCCCGCCACCCTCCCGCCAACACAGTTCCCGGGTCTGGCCGGACGAGCCCGCCCGAGCAGAGGACGAGATGACAAGAATAAGAATCGCCTTCCAGCCGTTGCCCCTTGCCCTTGCGGTCAGCGCCCTGTCCCTGGCCGGACAGGCCCAGGCGCTGTCGTACCAGCTCAACGACGATCTCAAGGTCAACTGGGATACCACCGTCAGCTACAGCCTCGCCTGGCGCACCGAGAAGCGCGCCCACGCGCTGTCCAACGGCGGCGCCAACCCGGCCATCGCCAACGGCGACGACGGCGACAACGCCTTCGACCGCGGCAGCCTCATCAACAACCGCGCCAGCTTCCTCACCGAAGCCGACTTCAAGCTGCACGACGACTACGGCCTGTTCGTGCGCGCCACCGGCTTCTACGACGACGTCTACCACCGCGGCAACGACAACGACACCGGCACCTCCAACTGCTTCGCCGGCGACCGCTGCTCCAAGCCCGACGAGTTCTCCAAGCAGACCCGCGACCAGGCCGGCGACGACCTGCGCTTCCTCGACACCTACGCCTACGGCACCTGGAACCTCAACGGCCACAGCCTCAACGCGCGGGTGGGCAACCAGGTGGTGGCCTGGGGCGAAAGCCTGTTCAACGGCTTCGGCATCTCCGGGGCGATGAGCCCGGTGGACGCCACCAAGGCCAACACCCCGGGCATCGAGATCAAGGAGCTGTTCCTGCCGGTGGGCCAGGTGTTCACCCAGTACGCGCTGACCGACGCCCTCGGCGTGCAGCTGTACTACCAGTACCAGTGGAAGCGCAACGAGCTGACCCCGGTCGGGCACTTCTTCTCCACCACCGACTACATCGACAAGGGCGGCTTCAACGACTCCACCGGCCAGCAGCGCCGCCTGGGCGACGACACCCCCGGCGACAGCGGCCAGTACGGCGCCGCGCTGACCTACACGGTGGAGCAGCTGAACAACACCGAGTTCGGCCTGTACTACCTGCGCTTCAGCGACCACAGCCCGCAGCTGGACTTCCTCACCGACTGGAACCGCGGCGCCTACCGCGCGCGCTTCTACGACGACATCCACCTGTACGGCGCGAGCTTCTCCAGCATGCTCGGCGAGACCAACGTCAGCGGCGAGATCAGCTACCGCGACGGCCAGCCGGTGCTGGTCGACACCGGCCTGACCCCGCAGCCGGTACGGGCCAAGGTGGCCCAGGCGCTGGTGTCGTTCATCCACTCCTACGGCGCCCTGCCGATCGCCGACAACACCACCCTGACCGGCGAGGTCGGCTACAACCGCGTGATGGACAACGACAAGGCGCCCAGCTTCAACGCCTTCGTGCCCACCGGCAGCGGCGTCGCGCTGATCACCACGCCGAACACCGACAAGCTCTACTACGACCGCTCCGCCTGGGGTTACACCCTCAACCTGTCGCTGGACTACAACAACGTGTTCAACGGCTGGGACCTGAGCGTTCCGATCATCTTCAGCCAGGCCGTCAACGGCAATTCGTCCATGCCCGGCAGCTTCGGCCTGGGCGAAGGCGACGACCGTTTCGCCGTCGGCACCACCTGGCGCTACCTGAACAACTTCACCATCGAAGCCCGCTACAACATGTTCCTCGGCAACCCGAGCGAAACGACCCTGGCGGACCGCGACAACCTTTCGCTGACCGCGAAATACAGCTTCTGACCCAGCCGGAGGAGCCAGACCATGAACCGCAAACACCCCCTGCTACCCCTGTTGCTGACCGCCGGGCTCGCCTGCCTGGGCGGCCAGGCGCAAGCCAAGGTCGGCCCGGAAGAGGCCGCGCGCCTCGGCCAGGACCTGACCCCCATGGGCGCCGAGAAGGCCGCCAACGCCGACGGCAGCATCCCCGCCTGGAGCGGCAAGTGGCGCGGTGCGCCGCCGCAGGTCAGCTACACGCCGGGCGGCCGCTACGCCGACCCCTACGCCGACGAGAAGCCGCTGTTCGTCATCACCGCGCAGAACATGGAGCAGTACGCCAACCGCCTCAGCGACGGCGAGCGCGCCCTGTTCAAGCGCTACCCGGCCACCTTCCGCATGCCGGTGTACCCGTCGCACCGCGACTTCCGCATGAGCGAGAAGGTCGAGGCCAACATCAAGGCCAACGCCACCAGCGCCGAGCTGGTGGAAGGCGGCAACGCCGTGCGCAACGCCTTCGGCGCCTCGCCCTTCCCGATCCCGCAGAACGGCTACGAGCTGATGTGGAACCACTCCCTGCAGGCCCGCGCCAACAGCGAGGAAGCCGTCTACGACCAGGCGGTGATCTACTCCAACGGCAACCAGGCGCTACAGACCGTGCACTACCAGATCCTCGCGCCCTGGTGCGACCCCAAGGGCTCGCTGCAGGACTATGACGGGCAGATCATGAGCCACTTCATGATCACCACCCTCAAGCCGGTGCGCTCCAAGGGCGAGATCATCGGCGGCAACGAGTTCTTCGACCCGGTGGCCAGCCCGCGCCAGAGCTGGCAGTACCTGCCCGGCACGCGCCGGGTGCGTCGCGCGCCCACCGTCGGCTACGACACCCCGACCGGCGCCGGCGGCTTCCGCACCATCGACGAGGACCGCCTGTTCAACGGCGCGCCGGACCGCTACGACTGGAAGCTGGTCGGCAAGAAGGAAATCTACATCCCGTACAACAACTACAAGCTCGACGACCCGAACCTGAAGTACGCGCAGATCCTCACGCCCAACCACATCAACCCGGACTACATGCGCTACGAGCTGCACCGCGTGTGGGTAGTGGAAGCGACCCTGAAGCCCGGCGCGCGGCACATCTACGGCAAGCGCACCCTGTACCTCGACGAGGACAGCTGGTCCGCCGCCCTCGCCGACAACTACGACAACCGTGGCCAGCTGTGGCGCACTAACATGCAGACCACCACCTACGCCTACGACCTGCAGCTGAACCAGGCGCGGGTGGCGCTGTTCCACGACCTGATCGCCGGTTCCTACCTGGCCGACCGCATGGCCAACGAACAACAGCAGCCGCAACTGAACACCGCCAAGTACGACAACGACTACTTCAGCGCCGCCAACATGCGCAAGCTCGGCCAGTAAGCCGCCCCACAAGCCCGCGCGGGCGACCGCGCGGGCTTGGTCTTTTCCTGAGGAATCTCCGCATGCACGCCTTCCTGCGCGCCGCCATCGGCGCCGCCGGCATCATCCTGACCGCCGACGCCAGCGCCCTGAACATCCTCCTGAGCAACGACGACGGCTGCCGCGCGCCGGGTATCGCCGCCGTCTACCAGGCGCTGAGCGCCGCCGGCCACACCGTCACCCTGGTCGCCCCGGACACCGACAACAGCGGCATAGGCGCGGCCAGCGTGGTCGCCCCCGGCCAGGCCCTGGCCGTCACCCAACTGGCCGAGCACCAGTACTGCGTCGGCTCCCCCGCCGGCTACGCCACGCCAGCCGGCAAGAACATGGCCATCGGCACCCCGGTGGACGCGATGAACGTCGGCCTCGACCTGCTGCTCAAGGACAACCCACCGGACCTGGTGGTTTCCGGCAGCAACTTCGGCGACAACACCGGCCCGCTGATCCAGCTTTCCGGCACCCTCAACGCCGCGCTCTGGGCCATGCGCCGGGGCGTGCCGGCGCTGGCCGTGTCCACCGCCATCGACCTGCCGCTGATGCAGCGCGAACCCAAGGCCGCCGTGCAGCGCACCCTCGCCGCCCAGGCCGACAGCGCCCGCCTCGCCGTGCGCGTGCTGGACCGCGCCCTGGCCGCCGGCCGCGCCGCCCGGCAAGGCTGCGCCGGCGGCCAGGACCAGGCCGCCTGCGGGCTCAACCTGCTCGGCCTGCCGAACGGCCAGGGGCTCAACCTGAACTACCCGGCGCGCCCGGCCGCCGAGGTGCGCGGGCTGGTCTACGCGCCGGTCGGCGACTGGTCGCCGATCGTCTTCGCCGTGCAGCGCGGCGCCGACGGCAACGCGCGGGTGAACCTGGCCGCGCCGCCCGAGCCCAGCGCCCGCCAGCGCCAGGCCGACGCCTACCTGCTGACCCAGGGCTACGCGGTGCTCAGCGTGGTCGGCAGCGACCTCGACGGCGACGCCGACGGCGAGCGCCGGGCGCGCGCCCTGGTGGACGGCATGCAGCGCTGAAACCTCGGCCAACCTGTGCCATCTTCATAGGGCCCCTCTCCATGGATGCGCCCCATGCCCGCCCTGCTCGCCGCCCACCCGCTGTTCATCGCCCCCGTCCTGCTGCTGGCCGACCTGGCGCTCTGGCGGCTGCTGGCCGAGCGCCCGCACGGCTGGCGGGTGGCGCTGCGCCTGGGGTTCTTCCTGCTGTTCAGCCTGCTGCTGTTCAACGCCGGCATCAGCCCGCTGCAGAAGGCGCCCTGGCCGGAAGACCTGCCCAGCCACCTGGTGGCGACCTTCCTGCAGATCATGTGGTGGCTGTTCGGCGCGCGCTGCCTCACCGTGCTGATCGGCGCGCTGCTGCTGCAGCGGGTCGGCCACGCCGGGCGGCTGCTGCAGGAAGTGATAGGCGCGCTGATCTTCCTCGCCGCCAGCATCGCCACCGCCGGCTACGTGCTCGACCTGCCGGTGAAGGGCCTGCTGGCCACCTCCGGGGTGGTCGCCATCGTCCTCGGCCTGGCCTTGCAGAGCACCCTCAGCGACGTGTTCTCCGGGATCATCCTCAACACCACCAAGCCCTACCAGCTGGATGACTGGATCGCCATCGACGGCACCGAAGGCAAGGTGGTGGAGATCGACTGGCGCTCCACCTACCTGCAGACCGCCCAGGGCAGCCTGGCGGTGATCCCCAACTCGCTGGCGGCCAAGGCCAAGCTGCTCAACCTGAGCCGCCCGGCCAACCTCTACGGCGTCAGCGTGGTGCTGGAAATCAGCCCGCTGCTGCGCCCGCGCCCGGTCATCGAGGCCCTGGAGCGCGCCCTGCGCGGCTGCCGTGCGCTGCTGCCGAACCCGCCGCCGAGCGTGAGCATCCGCAAGGCCGGCGGCAACGGCGTGGAATACGAGATGAGCGGCTACGTCGCCGCCATGGCCGAAAAGCGCGAGGTGCGCAACCAGCTCCACGACCTGGCCTTCCGCCACTTGCAGGCGGCCGGCATCGCCCTGCTCAGCGTGCCCGAGGTGCAGGCCGCGCGGGCCCTGCAGTCGCGGGCGCGGGGCCTGCTCGGCGAGTCGCCGCTGTTCGCCGCGCTGGCCGACGACGAGAAGGACGCCCTGGCCGAGCACATGCGCCCGCAGGCGTTCAAGGCCGGCGAGGTGCTGCTGGAGGTCGGCGAGGTCAGTAGCGACCTGCTGATCCTCGAATCCGGGGTGGTCAGCGTCACCCTGCCGCGCGAGTCCGGCAGCGTCGAGGCTGGGCGCATGGGCCCCGGCGAAGTCATCGGCGAGGCCGGGGTGCTCGGCCACGGCGGCTGGCAGGTGCGTTTCGCCGCGCTCAGCGACGGGCGCCTGTACCGCCTCGACGGCCAGGCCCTGCAACCCTGCCTGGAGGCGCGCCAGGAAATCGCCGAGGCCATGGCCCGGCTGCTCGACTTCCGCCAGCAGGCCAGCGCCGCGCTGCTGGTCGAGGCGCCGGCCCGCGCGCCGCGCCGTGGCCTGCTGCAATGGCTGGCGGGGCTGCGCCGCCACGCTTGAGCGCGCGGCGTGGCGGCGGCAAGATGGAGCCCCGTTCGCTGTCCACGGAGCCGCGTCATGTCCGATACCCGCCACCTGTTCAGCCAGCAGGCCGACGCCTACCGCGCCGGCCGCCCGACCTACGACCCGGCGTTCTTCGCCTGGCTGGCGCAGGCCGCGCCGGGCACCGCGCAGGCCTGGGACTGCGGCTGCGGCTCGGGCCAGGCCAGCCTCGACCTGGCGCGCAACTTCCAGCGCGTGGTGGCCACCGACATCAACGCCAAACAACTGGAACAGGCCCCGCGCGAGGCCAATATCGACTACCGCCTGGAACCGGCGGAAAGCACCTCCCTGGCAACGGCCAGCGTCGACCTGACCCTGGTGGCCCAGGCCCTGCACTGGTTCGACGTCGAGCGTTTCTACGCCGAGGTGCGCCGCGTCTCGCGCCCCGGCGCGCTGCTGGCGGTGGTGTCGTACAACCTGCTGAACATCGACGAGCGCCTCGACGCGCTGATCCGCCATCTCTACCACGACGTGGTCGGGCCCTACTGGGCGCCGGAGCGCAAGCATGTGGAGACCGGCTACGAAACCCTGCCCTTCCCCTTCGAGCGGGTGGCCACCCCGCCCTTCGCCCTGGAAGCACAGTGGAGCTTCCAGCGCCTGGTCGACTACCTGTACAGCTGGTCGGCGGTGGCCAGCTACCGCCAGGCCACCGGCCAGGACCCGGTGCAGGCCCTGCACGACGAACTGCGCGCGGCCTGGGGCGACGCGCCGGAGCGGGCCATCGCCTGGCCGCTGACCATCAAGCTCGGCCGCGTGGCCTGAGCCGGCGCCTCAGATCGGCGGCGCCGGGCGCTTGAGCACCGACTTCAGGGCGAACGCCGACTTGATCCCGGCCACCCCGGGAATCTGCGTCAGGGTGCTGGTGAGGAAGGCCTGGTAGGCGGCCAGGTCCTTGACCACCACGCGCAGCATGTAGTCGGCATCGCCGGTCATCTGGAAACAGCTCATCACCTGCGGCGCCTGGACGATGCTTTCCTCGAACCGCGCCAGGTAGTCGCCGGTCTGTTTCTCCAGGGACACCGAGACGAACACGCTCATGGCGCCGGACAGGCGTTCCTCGTCGAGCCGGGCGAAATAGCCCTGGATGTACTGCTCCTCTTCCAGGCGCCGCACCCGGCGCAGCGTCGGCGTCAGCGACAGGCCGATCCGCTGCGCCAGGTCGCGCCAGCTGAGGCGGCCGTCGTCGGCCAGGGCGCGGAGGATCTTGAGGTCGGTGCGGTCGATGTCGGCCATGGCGCTCACTTCTAAGGATCAGGGTTTTTGTAGTTCAAAAACACTAAATCTTCTGTTCCAGGCTAGTCAAATTGGAGCAAAAAACCAGCCGGTCACACCTATACTGAAATCACAAGAACAACGAACGAGGACAGTCACCATGAGTGATGTCACCCCCCGCGACAGGGCCCGACCCGGCCAGTCGCCCCCGCTGCCTTCCGGCTGTTGATCCCCACCCCCGATCATCCTGGAGAGCCGCCATGACCGATTACGCCCCGCTCCGCCTGCACGTCCCGGAACCCACCGGGCGCCCCGGCTGCAAGACCGATTTTTCCTACCTGCACCTGTCCCCCGCCGGCGAGGTGCGCAAGCCCGACGTCGACGTGGAACCGGCGCAGACCGCCGACCTGGCCTACAGCCTGGTGCGCGTGCTCGACGAACAGGGCAACGCCGTCGGCCCGTGGAACCCCGAACTGAGCCACGAACAGCTGCTGCGCGGCCTGCGCCTGATGCTCAAGACACGCATCTTCGACGCCCGCATGCTCACCGCGCAGCGCCAGAAGAAGATGTCCTTCTACATGCAGTGCCTGGGCGAAGAGGCCATCGCCACCGCCCACACCATGGCCCTGCGCGACGGCGACATGTGCTTCCCCACCTACCGCCAGCAAGGCATCCTGATCACCCGCGACTACCCGCTGAAAGACATGATCTGCCAGCTGCTCTCCAACGAGCAGGACCCGCTCAAGGGCCGCCAGCTGCCGATCATGTACTCCAGCCGCAGCCACGGTTTCTTCTCCATCTCCGGCAACCTCGCCACCCAGTTCATCCAGGCGGTCGGCTGGGGCATGGCCTCGGCGATCAAGGGCGATACCAAGATCGCCTCGGCCTGGATCGGCGACGGCGCCACCGCCGAATCCGACTTCCACACCGCCCTGACCTTCGCCCACGTCTACCGCGCCCCGGTGATCCTCAACGTGGTCAACAACCAGTGGGCGATCTCCACCTTCCAGGCCATCGCCGGCGGCGAAGGCACCACCTTCGCCAACCGTGGGGTGGGCTGCGGCATCGCCTCGCTGCGGGTCGACGGCAACGACTTCCTCGCCGTCTACGCCGCCTCGCAATGGGCCGCCGAGCGCGCCCGCCGTGGCCATGGCCCGAGCCTGATCGAGTGGGTCACTTATCGCGCGGGCCCGCACTCCACCTCGGACGACCCGTCCAAGTACCGCCCGGCCGACGACTGGACCAACTTCCCGCTGGGCGACCCGCTCGCCCGCCTGAAGCAGCACCTGTTCGCCCTCGGCATCTGGAGCGAGGAACAGCACGAGGCGCTGCACAAGGAACTGGAGGCCGAAGTGGTGGCCGCGCAGAAAGAGGCCGAACGCCACGGCTCGCTGGTGGACGGCCACGTCTTCAGCGCCGCCAGCCTGTTCGAGGATGTCTACAAGGACCTGCCGGAACACCTGCGCCGGCAGCGCCAGGAGCTCGGGGTATGAACGCCATGAATCCGCAACAGGGGAACGCCCAGGCGGTCACCAGCATGACCATGATCCAGGCGCTGCGCTCGGCGATGGACGTGATGCTCGAACGCGACGACAACGTCGTGGTGTTCGGCCAGGACGTGGGCTACTTCGGCGGCGTGTTCCGCTGCACCGAGGGCCTGCAGAAGAAATACGGCACCTCGCGGGTGTTCGACGCGCCGATCTCCGAGAGCGGCATCGTCGGCGCCGCCGTCGGCATGTGCGCCTACGGCCTGCGCCCAGTGGTGGAAATCCAGTTCGCCGACTACGTCTACCCGGCCACCGACCAGCTGGTGTCCGAGGCGGCGCGCATCCGCTACCGCTCGGTGGGCGACTTCGTCGTGCCGATGGTGGTGCGCATGCCCTGCGGCGGCGGCATCTACGGCGGGCAGACGCACAGCCAGAGCCCGGAGGCGATGTTCACCCAGGTCTGCGGCCTGCGCACGGTGATGCCGTCCAACCCCTACGACGCCAAGGGCCTGCTGATCGCCTGCATCGAGAACGACGACCCGGTGATCTTCCTCGAGCCCAAGCGCCTCTACAACGGCCCCTTCGACGGCCACCACGACCGCCCGGTGACGCCCTGGTCCAAGCACCCGGCCAGCCAGGTACCAGAGGGCTACTACAGCGTGCCGCTGGACAAGGCGGCCATCGCCCGCCCGGGCAGCGAGCTGACCGTGATCACCTACGGTACCACCGTCTACGTGGCGCAGACCGCCGCCGACGAGACCGGCGTCGACGCCGAGATCATCGACCTGCGCAGCCTCTGGCCACTGGACCTGGACACCATCGTCGAATCGGTGAAGAAGACCGGCCGCTGCGTGATCGTCCACGAGGCCACCCGCACCTGCGGCTACGGCGCCGAACTGATGTCGCTGGTGCAGGAGCACTGCTTCCACCACCTGGAGGCGCCCATCATCCGCGTGACCGGTTGGGACACCCCCTACCCGCACGCCCAGGAATGGGACTACTTCCCCGGCCCGGCCCGCGTCGGCGCCGCGTTCAAGCGCGCCATGGAGGTCTGAATGGGCACTCACGTCATCAAGATGCCGGACATCGGCGAAGGCATCGCCGAGGTCGAACTGGTGGAATGGCACATCAAGGTCGGCGACGAGGTCCACGAGGACCAGCTGCTGGCCGAGGTGATGACCGACAAGGCCACCGTGGAAATCCCCTCGCCGGTGGCCGGGCGCATCCTCGCCCTGGGCGGCGAACCGGGCCAGGTGCTGGCCGTGGGCGGCGAACTGGTGCGCCTGGAAGTGGAAGGCGCCGGCAACCACCGGGAAGCGGCGGCCAAGCCCCACGAGGCGCCGCAGGTCCAGCCCGAACCGGCACAAGTGGTGAAGGAGGCTCCGCGCGTCGAGAGCAAGCCCGCCGTCGCCGCGCCACGTCCGCAAGCCGCCGCGCCGGCCCCGCGCCGCGCCCCCGGCGAGAAGCCGCTGGCCTCCCCGGCGGTGCGCCAGCGCGCCCGCGACCTGGGCGTCGAGCTACAGTTCGTGCAGGGCTCCGGCCCGGCCGGGCGCATCCTCCACGACGACCTCGACCAGTACCTGACCCACGGCGGCGCCGTGGTCGCCTCCGGCTACGCCGCGCGCCACGACGAGCAGCAGATCCCGGTGATCGGCCTGCGCCGCAAGATCGCCCAGAAGATGGCCGAGGCCAAGCGGCGCATCCCGCACTTCAGCTACGTCGAGGAAATCGACGTCACCGACCTCGAAGCGCTGCGCGTGCACCTCAACGGCAAGTATGCCAACAGCCGCGGCAAGCTCACCCTGCTGCCGTTCATCGCCCGCGCCATGGTCGTGGCCCTGCGCGAGCTCCCGCAGCTCAACGCACGCTACGACGACGAGGCCGACGTGGTCACCCGCTACGGCGCGGTGCACCTGGGCGTGGCCACCCAGAGCGACAACGGCCTGATGGTGCCGGTGCTGCGCAACGCCGAATCCCGCGACCTCTGGGGCAACGCCGCGGAAGTGGCGCGCCTGGCCGAGGCCGCGCGCCATGGCAAGGCCAGCCGCGAGGAACTGTCCGGCTCGACCATCACCCTGAGCAGCCTCGGCGCCCTCGGCGGCATCGTCAGCACCCCGGTGATCAACCACCCGGAAGTGGCCATCGTCGGGGTCAACCGCATGGTCGAACGGCCGATGGTGGTCAACGGCCAGATCGTCGTGCGCAAGATGATGAACCTGTCCTCATCCTTCGATCACCGGGTGGTCGACGGCATGGACGCGGCGGCCTTCATCCAGGCCGTCCGCGCCCTGCTCGAACACCCCGCCACGCTGTTCCTGGAGTGACGCCCGTGAAACACGACCAGACCCTGCAAACCACCCTGCTGATCGTCGGCGGCGGCCCCGGCGGCTACGTCGCCGCGATCCGCGCCGGGCAACTCGGCATCCGCACCATTCTGGTGGAAGGCGCGGCCCTCGGCGGCACCTGCCTGAACGTCGGCTGCATCCCCTCCAAGGCGCTGATCCACGCCGCCGAGGAATACCTCAAGGCCCGCGAGTTCGCCGGCAAGTCGCCGCTGGGCATCAGCGTGCAGGCGCCGAGTATCGACATCCAGCGCACCGTGGAATGGAAGGACGGCATCGTCGACCGCCTGACCACAGGCGTCGCCGCGCTGCTGAAGAAGCACGGCGTCGGCGTGCTGCACGGCTGGGCGCAGATCGTCGACGGCAAGACCGTCGAAGTCGCCCTGGCCGACGGCGGCACCCAGCGCGTGCACGCCGAGCACCTGCTGCTGGCGGCCGGTTCGCGCTCGGTGGAACTGCCCTTCCTGCCGCTGGGCGGCAAGGTCATCTCCTCCACCGAAGCCCTGGCGCCCAAGGCCCTGCCCAAGCGTCTGGTGGTGGTCGGCGGCGGCTACATCGGCCTGGAACTGGGCACCGCCTACCGCAAGCTGGGCGTCGAGGTCACGGTGGTGGAAGCGCAGCCGCGCATCCTCCCGAGCTACGACGAGGAACTGACCAAGCCGGTGGCCGTCGCCCTGCGCAAGCTCGGCGTGGAGCTCTACCTGGGCCACAGCGTCATGGGCCTGGAGCCCGACGGCAAGGGCCTGCGCCTGCGTGACGGCGAAGGCTCGCAACGGGTGATCGAGGCCGACCAGGTGCTGGTGGCGGTGGGTCGCAAGCCCAACACCGACGGCTGGAACCTGGAAAGCCTGCACCTGGACATGGACGGCCGCGCGCTGAAGGTCGACGAGCAGTGCCGCACCTCGATGCGCGACGTCTGGGCCATCGGCGACCTCGCTGGCGAACCCATGCTGGCGCACCGGGCCATGGCCCAGGGCGAGATGGTCGCCGAACTGATCGCCGGCAAGCGCCGCGCCTTCGCCCCCACGGCCATCCCGGCGGTGTGCTTCACCGACCCGGAAGTGGTGGTGGTCGGCTTGAACCCGGAACAGGCGAAAGCCGCCGGCCACGAGGTAGTGATGGCGAACTTCCCGTTCGCCGCCAACGGCCGCGCCATGACCCTGGAAGCCCACGACGGCTTCGTCCGCGTGGTGGCGCGCGCCGACAACCACGTGATCCTCGGCTGGCAGGCGGTGGGCAAGGCAGTCTCGGAACTGTCGACGGCCTTCGTCCAGTCCATCGAAATGGGCGCGCGCCTGGAAGACATCGCCGGCACCATCCACGCCCACCCGACCCTCGGCGAAGCCATCCAGGAAGCCGCCCTGCGCGCGCTGGGGCACGCGTTGCACATCTGAATCCACAGGATAACTTCACTCCCCCAGCAAACTCCGAACGGCCCCCTCTCCCTTCAGGGAGAGGGGCTAGTCCGTGCCACGGTGAAGCCTGGTGTCAACTGGCAATACCGCCGCCTCGGGCTACCCCCAGCAACGTAGGGCGTACAACCGTTCGCGGTTGTACGCCGACACACCCGGCCGCATGCCCGGCTTCGCGGTGGGGAACGAAGCGCCCTCCAGCAGGTGCAGCGAGGTCGAATGCGCAGCTCGCCGGGGGCCACGGTCAAACGGCGGATAACCGCGAACGGTTATTCGCCCTACGCCAGGCCTTCCGGCGGTGGAGGGCATACGGCCGTTCGGATTGCCTGTGCCAGGGCGGGCTCAACCGCCCTTCTTGTCGTCCTCGTCCTCGGCCTTGATCTCTTCCAGGGCCAGCTCCAGGCCCCAGCTGGAGGCCTCGACCGGCGCCGTGGGCGCGGGCGGTGGCGGCGCCGGCTGGGCCTTGGCGGCCTGGCTCATGGCCACGGCCGGGTTGTCCTTGTAGAGCTTGAGCTTCAACCGCAGGTTGTTCGCCGAGTCGGCGTTCTTCACCGCCTCTTCCTCGCTGATCGCCCCCTCCACCGCCAGGTCGAACAGCGCCTGGTCGAAGGTCTGCATGCCCAGCGCCCGGGACTTGTCCATGATCTCCTTGATGGTGCTGAAGTCGCCGCGCTTGATGATGTCGCTGATGGTCGCGGTGCCCAGCAGCACCTCCACCGCGGCGCGGCGCTTGCCGTCCTGGGTGCGCACCAGGCGCTGCGAGACGAAGGCCTTGAGGTTGTTGCCCAGGTCGTTGAGCAGCTGCGGCCGGCGTTCCTCGGGGAAGAAGTTGATGATCCGGTCCAGCGCCTGGTTGGCGTTGTTCGCGTGCAGGGTGGAGATCGCCAGGTGGCCGGTGTCGGCGAAGGCCAGGGCATGCTCCATGGTCTCGCGGTCGCGGATCTCGCCGATCAGGATCACGTCCGGCGCCTGGCGCAGGGTGTTCTTCAGCGCAGCGTGGAAGCTGCGGGTGTCCACGCCCACTTCGCGCTGGTTGATGATCGACTTGCGGTGCCGGTGCACGTACTCGATGGGGTCTTCGATGGTGATGATGTGCCCGCCGCTATTGCGGTTGCGGTGGTCGATCAGCGCCGCCAGGGAGGTCGACTTGCCCGAGCCGGTGCCGCCGACGAAGAGCACCAGGCCACGCTTCTCCATCACCACCTTGAGCAGCACTTCGGGCAGCTTCAGGTCGTCGAACAGCGGGATGTCCAGCTTGATGTTGCGCGCGACGATGGACACCTCGTTGCGCTGCTTGAAGATGTTGACGCGGAAGCGCCCGACGCCCTGCAGCGAGATCGCCAGGTTCATCTCCAGTTCCCGCTCGAACTCGGCCTTCTGCTCGTCGTCCATCATGGCGTCGGCGACGCGCGCCACGTCGCCGGCCTTCAGCGGTTCGTTGGACAGCGGCTTGAGCACGCCGTTGAACTTGGCGCAGGGCGGCGCGCCGGTGGACAGGTAAAGGTCGGAACCGTCCTGGCTGGCCAGGACCCGTAGCATCGCTTGGATATCCATCTGAACTGCATCCGCACGCAAGGAGTGGCGCCGCGAGACTGCGGCGACTTGTAGGAATATCCCTCAGACTCTAGGGAGGGCACCCGGCCGGCACAATGCCAGCCCCGGGAAAATGCGACGTGCGTCACTGCGACCTGACCGAACGGCTGGGGGTACAATCAGCCCTTTCCGTCAGAAGAGTATTCCCCATGCCCGTCGCCATGGCCCGCCACATCCTGGTCAAGACCGCCGCCGAGGCCGAGCAGCTCAAGCAGCGCCTGGCCAAGGGCGAGGACTTCGCCGCCCTGGCGAAGAAGCACTCCACCTGCGCCTCGGCCAAGCGCGGCGGCGACCTCGGCGAAATCCGTCCCGGCCAGCTGGTGCGCAGCATCGACGCGGTGGTGTTCAAGAAGCCGCTGAACGTCGTGCACGGCCCGGTGAAAAGCCAGTTCGGCTACCATCTGGTGCAGGTGTATTTCCGCGACTGATCCCGGAGAGAGCATGACGCCCGACCAGATCGCCCGCTTCTGCCTGCAGCTGCCCGGCGCCCGCGAAGACCTCAAGTGGGGCAGCAACCGGGTGTTCTCGGTGGCCGGCAACAAGATGTTCGCCATCCTCGACTTCCTCGACGAAGGCCGTGGCGGCCTGGCCTTCAAGGTCGGCGCCGAGCTGTTCCTTGGCTACGTCGACCGCCCCGGCATCCGCCCCGCGCCCTACCTGGCGCGCGCCCACTGGGTCGCCATGCAGCGCCCCTACCCGATGGGAGCCGAGGAACTGCGCGAAGCCCTGACCCGTTCGCACCAGCTGGTGGTCGCGCGCCTGCCCAAGCGCCTGCGTCTGGGCCTGCTGCTGGACCCGGCATGAGCCGCCAGCTGACCTGGGAAGGCCTGTGGCAGGCGCCGCCGGCCAGTTGGGAGCGCCTGCAGCTGGACGCCGGACGCGCCGACAGCCAGCTGCGCGTGGCCGCCGCCGACGGCCAGCCGCCCTACCAACTGGAATACCGCCTGGAATGGGACGCCGACTGGCGCCTGCGCGAGGCCGAGCTGCTGGTGGAAGGCGAACGCCTGCAACGCCGCCTGCACCTGCTGGCCGACGGCCAGGGCCACTGGCGCCTGGGCGACGGCAGCCCGCTGGCGGAGCTGGACGGCTGCCTGGACATCGACATCTGGCCCAGCCCCTTCACCAACACCTTCCCGATCCGCCGCCTGGGCCTGGCCGACGGCCAGTCGGCGGAACTGCACGTGGTCTATATCGAAGCCCCGCACTTGCGGCCACGCGCCATGCGCCAGGGCTACAGCCGCCAGGACACCCGCCACTACCTGTACCGCAACCTCGATGGCAGCGACTTCCAGGCGCTGCTGGAAGTCGACGAGCACGGCCTGGTGCTGGACTACCCGACGCTGTTCCGCCGGGTCTGATCGCCCCCTCCTCGAACAGCGATTCCCCGGCGTGCGCTCATGCGTGCGGAAAGTGGATAGAACGCCCCCGCCCTCGCGGACGACACTAGCGCCGCAGCCTGGCAGCAGCAGCTACAGGCGCGTTCCCACTTCGAACCCATGAACCTTCCGAGGCTTGTATGAGCACCCCCGCCGAGCAACTGGAGCAACGGCTGAAACAACAGAAAATCACCGAAGTCGAGTGCGTGGTCAGCGACCTGACCGGCATCGCCCGCGGCAAGATTTCCCCCACCAACAAGTTCCTCGGCGAAGGCGGGATGCGGCTCCCGGAAAGCGTCCTGCTACAGACGGTCACCGGCGACTTCGTCGATGACGACATCTATTACGACCTGCTGGACGAAGCCGACATCGACATGGTCTGCCGTCCCGACCCGAACGCGATCTACCTGGTGCCCTGGGCGCTGGAGCCGACCGCGATGGTCATCCACGACACCTTCGACAAGTACGGCAACCCCATCGAGCTGTCACCGCGCAACGTCCTCAAGCGCGTGCTGGACCTCTACGCCGCCAAGGGCTGGAGCCCGGTCGTGGCGCCGGAGATGGAGTTCTACCTGACCAAGCGCAGCAGCGACCCGGACTTCCCCCTGGAAGCCCCGGTGGGCCGTTCCGGGCGCCCGGAAAGCGGCCGCCAGAGCTTCTCCATCGACGCCGCCAACGAATTCGACCCGCTGTTCGAAGACGTCTACGACTGGTGCGAGCTGCAGGGCCTGGACCTCGACACGCTGATCCACGAAGACGGCCCGGCGCAGATGGAGATCAACTTCCGTCACGGCGACGCGCTGAGCCTCGCCGACCAGATCACCGTGTTCAAGCGCACCATGCGCGAAGCCGCGCTCAAGCACGACGTGAGCGCCACCTTCATGGCCAAGCCGATCACCGATGAGCCCGGCAGCGCCATGCACATCCACCAGAGCGTGCTGGACATCGCCACCGGCAAGAACATCTTCGCCAACGCCGACGGCTCCATGAGCGAGCTGTTCCTGCACTTCATCGGCGGCCTGCAGAAGTACATCCCCAAGGTGCTGCCGATGTTCGCGCCGAACGTGAACTCGTTCCGCCGCTTCCTGCCCGACACCTCGGCGCCGGTGAACGTCGAGTGGGGCGAGGAAAACCGTACCGTGGGCCTGCGCGTGCCCGCCGCCCCGCCGGCCGCGATGCGCGTGGAGAACCGCCTGCCCGGCGCCGACGCCAACCCCTACCTGGCGCTGGCCGCGAGCCTGCTGTGCGGCTACCTGGGCATGGTCGAGAAGGTCAACCCCAGCGCCCCGGTGCAGGGCCGCGCCTACGAGCGGCGCAACCTGCGCCTGCCGATCACCATCGAGGACGCCCTGGCGCAGATGGAAGAGTGCGAAGTGCTCAAGCAGTACCTGGGCCACAAGTTCGTGCTGGGCTACGTCGCCGTGAAGCGCACCGAGCACGAGAACTTCAAGCGGGTGATCAGCTCCTGGGAGCGTGAATTCCTCCTGCTGAGCGTCTGACCCGCCACCAACGCGCCATTCAACAAGAACAATTACGGGAGTCGACATGCGACTGCTGCGCTACCTTGCACCCCTCGCCCTGGCCGGACTGGCCCAGGCCGCCCACGCTGAAGCGACCGTCAGCGTCTACAACTGGACCGACTACATCGCCCCGGACACCCTCGCCGGTTTCCAGAAGAGCACCGGCATCAAGCCCGTGTACGACGTCTTCGACTCCAACGAGACCCTCGAAGGCAAGCTGCTGGCCGGCCGTTCCGGCTACGACGTGGTGGTGCCCTCCAACCACTTCCTGACCCGCCAGGTGCAGGCCGGGGTGTTCCTCGAACTGGACCGCAGCAAGCTGCCGAACTGGCAGCACCTGGACCCGACCCTGCTCAAGCTGCTGGAGCAGAACGACCCGGGCAACAAGCACTCGGTGCCCTACCTGTGGGGTACCAACGGCATCGGCTACAACGTCGCCAAGGTCAAGGAAGTGCTGGGCGTCGACCACATCGATTCGTGGTCGGTGCTGTTCGAGCCGGAGAACATCAAGAAGCTCAGCGCCTGCGGGGTGGCCTTCATGGACTCGCCCGACGAGATGATCCCCTCGGTGCTCAACTACCTTGGTCTGGACCCCAACAGCACCAACCCGGACGACTACCCGAAGGCCGAGGCCAAGCTGATGGCGGTGCGGCCCTACGTCACCTACTTCCACTCCTCGAAGTACATCTCGGACCTGGCCAACGGCAACATCTGCGTGGCCTTCGGCTACTCCGGCGACGTGTTCCAGGCCGCCGCGCGGGCCAAGGAAGCGAAGAACGGCATCGAGATCGCCTACGCCATTCCCAAGGAAGGCGCGAACCTGTGGTTCGACCTGATGGCCATTCCCTCGGACGCCTCGCACCCCGAGCAGGCCCTGGCCTTCATCAACTACATCCTCGACCCGAAGGTGATCGCCGGCATCAGCGAGTACGTCGGCTACCCCAGCGCCAACGCTGACGCCAAGACGCTGCTGCCCGCCGAGATGCAGAACAACCCCGAGGTCTACCCGAGCCAGCAGGTGCTCGACAAGCTGTACATCGCCAAGGCGCCGCCGCCCAAGATCATGCGCCTGATGACCCGCAGCTGGAGCAAGATCAAGTTCAACCAATGAATCGAGAGCGACCCATGAAGCACACCGCTGAGCACGCCGCGTCCTACTACGCCGCCACCGCCCGGGACCCGCAGCGCTACCCTTCCCTCGCGGGGGACGTCCGCGCGGACGTCTGCGTCATCGGCGGCGGCTTCACCGGCGTCAACGCGGCCCTGGAGCTGGCCCAGCGCGGCCACTCCGTGGTGTTGCTGGAAGCCCGGCGCATCGGCTGGGGCGCCAGCGGGCGCAACGGCGGGCAGCTGATCCGTGGCATCGGCCACGACGTCAGCGGCTTCGCCAAGTACGTCGGCGAGGACGGGGTGCGCTACCTCGAACAGGCCGGAACCGAATCGGTGACCCTGGTCGCCGAGCGGGTCCGCCAGTTGAACATCGACTGCGACCTGCGCTGGGGCTTCTGCGAGCTGGCCAACACCCCGGCGCAGTACGCCGGGCTGGTCGAGGAGCATGCGCACCTGACAGCCCAGGGCTACCCGCACGAGTCGCGCCTGGTGCCGCCCGAGCGCATCCATGAGGTGGTGGCGAGCGATTGTTACGCCGGCGGCCTGGTCGACATGGGCTCGGGGCACCTGCACCCGCTCGACCTGGTCAAGGGCGAAGCCCGGGCCGCCGCCGCCCTGGGCGCACAGCTGTTCGAACAGAGCCCGGTGCTGCGCATCGAGCATGGCGCCACGCCGGTGGTGCACTGCGCGCAAGGCCGGGTGTTCGCGAAGAACCTGGTGCTCGGCTGCAACGCGCACCTCGATGAACTGGAGCCACGCCTCACCGGCAAGGTGCTGCCGGCGGGCAGCTACGTGGTGGCCACCGAGCCGCTGCCGGAGTCGCTGGCGGCGCAGCTGATCCCGCAGAACATGGCGCTGTGCGACCAGAAGGTGGGCCTGGACTACTACCGCCTGACCGCCGACCGCCGGCTGCTGTTCGGCGGCGCCTGCCACTACTCCGGGCGCGACCCCAAGGACATCGGCGCCTACATGCGGCCGAAGGTGCTCAAGGTGTTCCCGCAGCTGGAAGGCGTGCGCCTGGACTACCAGTGGGGCGGCATGATCGGCATCACCGCCAACCGCTTCCCGCAGGTCGGGCGGCTCAAGGCGCACCCGAACGTGTATTTCGCCCAGGGCTATTCCGGCCACGGGCTGAACGTCACGCACTGGTCCGCGCGGCTGCTGGCCGAAGCCATCGACCAGGGGCAGAGCAAGGGGCTGGACCTGTTCAGCGCCGTACCGCACCTGACCTTCCCCGGCGGCAAGCTGCTGCGCTCGCCGCTGCTGGCGCTGGGTATGGCCTGGTACCGGATTCGCGAGCTGCTGGGCTAAGGGATAACGGCACTCGCGCCTTTCGAGCCCCCACCGGGGGCTTTTTTTGCCCGCACGGCGCAGGGACTTCAGGGCGCATATCCGTTCGCGGTTATCCGCCGCTGCACCCGGTCCTCGCCCCGCCACACGGTCCGACTGGACACCTTCGTGCAAGGCCCGGCGGCGGATAACGCGGAGCGTTATTCGCCCTACGGGATGCACAGCCGCAGGGTTTCCAGGGAGCGTAGGGCGCATAACCGTTCGCGGTTATCCGCCGCTGCACCCGGCCATCGCCCCGCCGCACGGTTCGGCGAGACACCGTCGTGCAAGACCCGGCGGCGGATAACGCGGGGCGTTATTCGCCCTACGGGATGCACAGCCGCAGGGTTTTCCAGGGAGCGTAGGGCGCATATCCGTTCGCGGTTATCCGCCGCTGCGCCCGGCCATCGCCCCGCCGCACAGTTCGGCTGGACACCTTCGATCGAGACCCGACGGCGGATAACGCGGAGCGTTATTCGCCCTACGGGCTGCACAGCCGCAGGGTTTCCAGGGAGCGTAGGGCGTATAACCGTTCGCGGTTATCCGCCGCTGCACTGGGCCATCGCCCCGCCGCACGGTTCGGCTGGACACCTTCGTGCAAGGCCCGGCGGCGGATAACGCGGGGCGTTATTCGCCCTACGCACCGTCGCGGGAGCGCCCTTAGGGGCGGCCGCCCTGGCGCGCGGTGATCTTCGGGTATTCGCCGAACAGCGCGTGGTAGGACTGGGAAAAGCGGCCCAGGTGCCAGAACGACCACTTCATGGCCACCTCGGCCACGCTCATGCCGGTTTCGGCGGCGGCCAGCAGGTCGCGGCGGGCGGCGTTCAGGCGGCGGTTGCGCAGCCAGACGATGGGCGGGATGCCGGCGTAGCGCAGGAACGACTGCTGCAGGCTGCGCGGAGAGACGCCGGCTCTGGCGGCCAGCTCGGCCATGCCGAACAGCTCGTCGGGGCAGTCGTTCACCACTTCCTTGACCCGCTGCACCACGCGCTTGGCCTGGACGATGGAGCGCGCCTGGCGGCCATCGCCCAGCGGCGCCTCGCAGAGCAGCGAGAAGCAGTCGGAAACGATGGTCTGGGCGACGCCGGGGGCGTCCATGCCGCGCTGGTCGGCGGATGCGCCGCTGAGCATGTGGCTGAGCGAGGCGGCGACCGACAGGCAGTGGTCCGAACGCAGCGGCGTCAGCACCAGGTCGTTGAAGCCGTCGAGGGCCTGGCCCCACTGCGCGGCCTGCTTGATCACCACCGCCACCTCGCGGTAGTTCTCCGGCGTCACCCAGGCGTTGCGGGTATCGCCGTCGAGCAGGTAGAGGGTGTTTTCCGTCATGTCGAAGCTGAACACCAGGGCGCCGGGCGGCGCGTGGAACTCCTGCTCCACGCGCAGGTTCATCTGCTCTTCGTAGACTTCGATACCTTCGACTTCGGCATGCAGGATGCGCCCGGCGAAGCGCCCGGCGGACATCTGCGTGTACTGCTGCTCCCAACCGGGAATGGCAATGCGCTGCTGGTCTATTTCTTGTGCTTCGACAACCCTGATCACCATACCCGGGCCCGCAGGTTCTACAGGCCCGGAAGGCTATCAACCGCCAGGCGCCCGGTGCAAGCCGGGAAACCTGCCAGCGGGCCCGTCAGAAGCGGAATGCCAGACCGGCGGTGACGTTGAACGGGTCGCCCGGATAGAAGTTCGCCGAGTCCTTGCCCTTGGCGTCGTAGGCGGTGTTGGCGGCGGTGGCGTAGTGCTCGTTGGTCAGGTTGCGCAGGTCGAGGAACACTTCCCAGCGCTGGCCCGGCGCCTGGTAGCCGAGCTTGGCGCCCCACAGCGTGTACGACGGCGCGCCCAGGGTGTTGGCGTAGTCCACGTAGTAGCTGGAGGCCGCCCGCGCGTTGAGCTCGGCGTAGTAACCATCGTGGCGCTGGTAGTTCAGCTGCGCCTGGTACACCTGGCGCGGCAGGCTGGGCAGCTCGTTGTCGCCGAAGGTGCTGTCGCCGCGGTAGTGGAAGTCGTTCAGCGTCCAGGCCTGGCGCAGGCTCAGGCGGTCGCCGCTGGCGCCCTCCCAGAGCTGGATGCCCAGCCCGGCCTCGATGCCCTGGTGGATGGTCGGGCTGGCGTTGGAGTTGGCCACCAGCGCGTCCGAGGTGGACGTGGCCTGGCGCACCACTACCGAGAGCAGCTCGTCCTTCACCCAGGAGCGGTACAGGGTCAGGCTGCCGTCCACCACGCCGACGCTGCCACGGATGCCCACCTCCAGGGTGTCGGCCTTCTGCGGCGTCACCGGGCGGATGTAGGGCACGCTGGTGCTGCCCAGTTGCCAGGTCACCGGCGGGTCGATGGAGCGGCTGGCGTTGCCGAACAGCTGTACGTCGGGGGTCAGCTGGTAGCGCAGGCCGATGCGCGGCGCCGCGTACCACTTGTTGTAGCTGACCGAGTCGGGGAACTCGCTGGTGTTGGTGCCGGTGGTGTACTCGATGCGCACGTCGCGGTCGATGTTGATCGCCGACAGCCCGCTGACCAGCCACAGGCGCGGGTCCAGCTGCAGCTCGTTGCCCAGGGCGAACACGGTGTCGCGCGAGCCGCTGTAGTCGGTCTGCTGCAGCAACTTGCCAGTGGCGCGGCTGTGCGACTTCACGTCGGCCAGCTGCGAGCGGGTGCTGCTGAAGGTCAGGGTGGTGTCGCTGGGCAGGCCGAACAGGCGGTCCTGCTCGCGCAGGTAACGCAAGGTCAGGTTGGTGTCGGTGGAGCGCCAGTCCTGCGGCGTGGTGGAGTAGCGCCAGCCGTTGAGCAGCGGGTAGTCGTTGACGCTCAGGCCCAGCTGCAGCCGCGAGTCGTCGTCGAAGCGGTAGGTGGTGGTGCTGCCGACCCAGGTCGAGCCGTCCTTCTTGCGCCCGGTGGGCACCTTGTTGGAGTCGGAGTCGTGCTTGATCTGCTCGCGAGTCAGGGTGTTGCCCTGGGTCAGGGTCTCCTCGCGGTAGCGCACGATCAGCCGGGTATCGAGCTTGTCGTTGAAGCGCTGGCCGAGGTTGGCCACCAGCTCCTGGCCCTTGTTCGGCGTGTTGTGCTGGTAGCCGTCGCGCTCGTTGTTGAAGATCGACACGTAGTAGTCGGTGCCGTCCACCACGCCGCCGGTGCTCAGCTGCTGCTTGCGATAGCCGAAGCTGCCGCCTTCGAGGCGCACGTAGTTGCCCGGCGCGGTGTAGCCGCTGTGGGTGACGAAGTTGATCGCCCCGCCCAGGGTGGTGGCCGCGTAGTTGAAGGCGTTGGCACCGTAGAGCACTTCAGTGTGATCGATGCCGTTCATGCTCAGGTAGTCTTCCTGGGTGCCGCCCGGGCCGGTGATGGGCAGGCCGTCGAACAGGTATTTGATGCCCAGCGCGTAGCCCTGGTAGAAGCTGTTCAGCCCCGAGCCACGGATGGAAATCTTGTTCGCCCCGCTGCCGCTGGTGGCCTGGGCGAAGATGCCCGGCTGCAGCGCGAAGACGTCCTCGGCGTTGGTCGCGCGGCCCTTCTCCACCTCCTTGTTGTCCACCACCACGGCGGCGCCGGGGACTTTCTTCAGTTGCTCCTCGGCCTTCTGCGCCGCGCTGCGCGTGGCGCCCTCGACCACCACGGTGGCCAGGCGGGTATCGCCCGCCTCGTCCTCGGGCTGCGCCGCCCACAGCGGGCCGCCGGCCAGGCACAGGCCGGCGCCCAGGGTCAGCAGGCGGCCACCCAGGCCGCCGGAAAGGGATCGGGTTCTGCTTTTCTTCGAATGCACGTCAAGGCTCCTTGGGTCCTCCGGTGAATGGATGAGCCTCTATGCGCATAGTCGTGCTCGGCGGCGGCCGTCGCAGAATCCATGCCAATGATTATTTTCATATGAATCAATAGGTTGATCGAAAACCAGCTGTACTCGCAGGAACATTTGTTGGCCAGCTGTTGCTGACTTCACAACCCGCCGGCGCGCCGGCGGCGGCACGCGCCCGTCCGCGCTGCTCAGCGATCAACAGCGAATCGACAAACTGCCCACCCAGCAGCGCGATTTCGCCGCAAACCCCCTCTGCAACGGCCTTTGGCGACGGCATGCCTTGTGCAACCGCTCCCGTTGCGCTCGACCGAGCGCCCGTCCACTCCCTTCTACCCCCTTGCAGAAGGCTGCCCGCGCTTGAA
>NZ_JARJLT010000003.1 GCF_029335315.1 Pseudomonas citronellolis | reverse complement strand
ACACCAGGCAGTCGACGCCGGGGCTAGGCTCGAAGCCCCACTCAATCGATGCCGAGCTTCTTCAGCCGGTAGCGCATCGAGCGGAAGGTCAGGCCCAGGCGCTGGGCGGCGGCGGTGCGGTTCCAGCGGGTTTCTTCCAGGGCCTGCATGATCAGCTTGCGCTCGATGTCCTCCAGGTAGTCCTCGAGGTTGTCGATCTGCGCCAGGCTGGCCTGGCCGCCGCTCTCGGTGGAGCCGGCGGCTTCGGCGAAGCGCAGGTCCTGGGGCTGGATCAGGTCGTCCTCGCAGAGGGTGTAGGCGCGCTCGAGCATGTTTTCCAGCTCGCGGACGTTGCCCGGGAAACGGTAGACCTTGAGCTTTTCCAGCGCTTCCGGGCTGACCCGCGCGGCGGCCAGGCCGCTGTCGCTGGCCAGGCGCTTGAGCACGCGCTCGGTGAGCAGCGGAATGTCCTCGCGGCGTTCACGCAGCGGCGGTACGCGTAGCTCGATGACGTTCAGGCGGTAGTAGAGGTCCTGGCGGAAGCGCCCGGCGGCGACTTCCGCGGCCAGATCCTTGTGGGTGGCGCAGAGCACCCGGACATCGACCGCCACTTCTTGCTGGCCTCCGACCGCGCGCACCGCCTTTTCCTGGATGGCGCGCAGCAGCTTGACCTGCATCGGCAGCGGCAGGTCGGCCACTTCGTCGAGGAACAGGGTGCCGCCGTTGGCCGCCTGGAACAGGCCCAGCTTGTCTTCGACGGCGCCGGTGAAACTGCCTTTCTTGTGGCCGAAGAATTCGCTTTCCATCAGCTCGGAGGGGATGGCGCCACAGTTGACCGGGACGAAGGCGATGTCGCTGCGCGGCCCCTGCTCGTGGATCAGCCGCGCCACCAGCTCCTTGCCGCTGCCGGATTCGCCGCTGATGTAGACCGGCGCCTGGCTGCGCGCCAGCTTGGCGATCTGGTTGCGCATCTGCTTCATCGGCGGCGATTCGCCGAGCAGGCGGTTGTCCACCGGCGCCTCTTCGGCGCTCGGCGAGCGCAGGCGCAGGGCGGTGGCCACCAGTTCGCGCAGGCGGCCGAGGTCCACCGGCTTGGTGAGGAAGTCGAAGGCGCCGGCCTTGAGCGCGTTGACCGCGGTGTCCAGGCTGCCGAAGGCGGTGATCATGGCCACCGGCACCTGGGGATGGCGCTGCTGGATGTGCTGCACCAGGTCCATGCCGGTGCCGTCGGGCAGGCGCATGTCGGTCAGGCACAGGTCGAAGGGCTCGCGGGCCAGGTACTCCTTGGCCTCCTTGATATTGCGGGCGCTGCGGGTGTCCAGCTTCATGCGGCCGAGGGTGATCTCCAGCAGCTCGCGGATATCCGGTTCGTCGTCGACGATCAGGGCTTTTTGCCGGCTCATGTTCTTCTGTCAGCTCTGCTTGCGCGGGTGCGCGAAGGTGATGCGGAAGCAGCCACCGCCTTCGCCCCGGTTCTTGAAGTCGATGCGGGCCTGGTTGCTTTCGCACAGCTCGCGGGAAATGTAGAGGCCGAGGCCGGTGCCCTTGCTTTCGGTGGTGAAGAAGGGCTCGAACAGCTTGCCCAACTGCTCGGCGGCGATACCGGGGCCGTCGTCCAGCACCTCCAGCACCGGCAGGTCGCTGTCCGGGTCGCGGAACAGGTTCAGCCAGACCTGGCCGCGGCCATGCTCGCGGGCACTGTAACGCAATCCATTCTGCACCAGGTTGCCCAGCACCTGGGTCAGCTGGCTGGGGTCCATGCGTGTCTGAATCTCGCCCCGGCCCAGCTGCAGGTGCACCTGCTGGTCGCCGCGCAGGCCCTCGCGCTGTTCGTCGACGAAGCGTTGCAGCCACTGCGCCAGGTCCAGCTGCTGTGGCTCGGACTGACGCCGTCGCGACAGCTGCAGGACGTTCTCGATCACCAGGTTCATGCGCCGCGACTGGTCCTGGATGATCTGCGTCAGGCGCCGGTCGGGGGCGTCGAGCTCTTCCGACTCCAGCAGCAGTTGCGCGGCGTGGCTGATGGCGCCCAGCGGATTGCGGATTTCATGGGCGATGCCGGCGGTGAGCCGGCCCAGCGCGGCGAGCTTGAGCTGCTGCGCCTGCTGGGCGATCTGCGAGATGTCCTCGAGGAACACCAGGGTGTGCTGTTCGTCGCCACGGCGCAGCGGAATGAAGCTGGGCTGCAGCATCGGGCCGCTGTCCGGCGCCTGCAGGCTCGGCGGGCGCAGTGACGGGTTCTGCGTCCATTGCTGCAGGCTTTCCAGCAGCTCCGGGCAGTGCGCGCTCAGCGGGTCGCCCGCGAGCCTCGGCTGGGCCAGCAGCGCCTGCGCGCTCTGGTTGGCCAGCAGCACGTGCTGGCGGCTGTCCAGCACCAGGATGCCGGTGCGCATGCGCTGCAGGATGAGGGCGTTGAGCTCTTCCAGGTTGGCCACGGTGGTGGCGCGTTCCTCGGCCAGGTGCTCGCTGAGCTGCTGGCGCCGCGCCAGGCCCTGCAGCAGCAGGGCGGCGGCGAAGCACAGCGCGCCGAGGCTGCCGACCTGGACGTAGTGGTTGATCGCTGTCGGCTGGCTGAGGCTGAGGTAGAAGGTCAGGTAGATCATGCCGATCGCGGCGACGGCGGCGATCAGCAGGCCGACACGCCCGCGCAGCAGCAGGTTGGCGATCCCCACGGCCACCACCAGCAGGTTGCCGATGCCGCTGGGCACGCCGCCGGCGGCGTAGAACAGGCCGCTGAGCAGCAGGACGTCGAGCAGGGCGACGAGGAACACCGGCAGCAACTGGCGCGGCGCCGGCATCAGCACGGCGATCAGGATGTTGACGATCAGGTAGCCCCAGCAGCCGCCGTGGAACAGCGTGGTCTGGCTGACGTTGAGCACCTGGTCGTCGAGGTTGCTGGAAATCAGCAGGACCATGAGCAGGCCGATGCTCAGGCGGTACAGGTGGTACAGGCGGAGGATGCGCTGCCCCTGCTGGCCGCTGATGGGGATGGCCTTAGCCATGCCGGTCGGTTTCCCGTGGCAGGTGGGCCTGGCTGCAGTACCAGCGCTGCTCGTGCTGGAGGGCGTTGCCGCGCGGCACGTGCACGCCGCACTGGGCGCAGCGCACCATGGGTTCGGCCTGGTCCTCGCGCGGCGGCGCGTCGGGACGTTGCGGGCGGGTGGCCTTGCGCCATAGCCACCAGATCAGGGCGATGAGGACAATCCAGAACAGCAGGCGGACCATGGCGTTCCCTTTTTCAGAAGATTCGCAGTTTATCCGAGCCGCCACGCTGCACAAGTCGCAGGCGCCGGTACTGTGCGGAGGATTCGCCCAGGCATGAAAAAGGGAGGCCTAAGCCTCCCTTTTCGTCTTCGCCGGCGACTCAGTCGACCAGGCCGAAGGTCAGGTAATGCCACCAGGAGTGGCTCTTCTTGCCGCTGGTGTCGGGCTTCTCGGTCTGCTCGTCCTGGTGCTCCGGCTGCAGTTCGCGCGGAATCTGCTGGCGGGCGTCTTCGTACTGGCGCATCACGTCCTTGCTCGCCTGGGTTTCCATCTGCGGCGGCGCGGTGTTGGAGTCGATCAGGCCGAGGGTGGCCTTGGCCAGCCAGGAGCGGCTGCTGTCGTCGCTCTCGCGCGGGGAGAACTGGCCGTCCTTCAGGCTCGGGTTGTCCGGGTAGTTCAGCTTGAGGGTCTGCAGGCTGCTGTCAGCCAGGTCGTTCAGACCCAGGCGCTGGTAGGCCTCGGTCATGATCGCCAGGCCATCGCCGACGGCCGGGGTTTCCTGGAAGTTTTCCACCACGTAGCGGCCCCGGTTGGCGGCGGCCACGTAGGCTTTGCGCTTGAGGTAGTAGTGGCCGACATGCACTTCGTAGGCGGCCAGCAGGTTGCGCAGGTAGACCATGCGCGCCTTGGCGTCCGGGGCGTAGCGGCTGTTCGGGAAGCGGCTGGTGAGCTGGGCGAATTCGTTGAAGGAGTCGCGCGCCGCACCTGGGTCACGCTTGGTCAGGTCCAGCGGCAGGAAGCGCGCCATCAGGCCGCGGTCCTGGTCGAAGGAGGCCAGGCCCTTCATATAGTAGGCGTAGTCTACGTTCGGGTGCTGCGGGTGCAGGCGGATGAAGCGCTCGGCCGCCGAACGCGCGGCTTCGGGCTCGGCGTTCTTGTAGTTGGCGTAGATCAGCTCAAGCTGCGCCTGCTCGGCGTAACGGCCGAACGGGTAGCGGGACTCCAGCGCCTTCAGCTTGTTCACGGCGTTGGTGTAGCTGTTGTTGTTGAGGTCTTCCTGCGCCTGCTGGTACAGCTGGCTTTCGCTCAGGTTCTCGTCGACCTTGTCGCCTTTGGAAGAGCACGCGGTGACGAAGGCGAGAGTGGCGATCAGCAGCAGGTGTTTCACTTGCATGGCGGCTTGCGTCCCTGGACGGTCGGCTGTCGCGGCCGCATCCGTCTGTTATGATTGGCGCCCCAGGCGAACCCCTGGGACAAAGGCCCCGTATTTAACCACAGCGCGCTGCCTAACCAAAAGGTGGCGTGCCTACTGTGTCCCATCATGTCCGATCTCATCCAATTGGCGGCAGAAGTGCCGTTCGACCTGGGCGGCCAACGCCTCGATCAGGTCGCCGCGCAACTTTTCCCCGAACACTCCCGCTCGCGCCTCGCCGGCTGGATCAAGGACGGCCGCCTGACCGTCGACGGCGCCGTGCTGCGGCCCAAGGACGTCGTCCACGCCGGCTCGCGCCTGGCGCTGGAAGTCGAGCTCGAGGCCCAGGGCGAGTGGAAGGCCCAGGACATCGACCTGGACATCGTCTACGAAGACGAGCACATCCTCGTCCTCGACAAACCGGCCGGCCTGGTGGTCCACCCGGCCGCCGGGCACCAGGACGGCACGCTGCTCAACGCCCTGCTGCACCACGTGCCGCACCTGGCCAACGTGCCGCGCGCCGGCATCGTGCACCGCCTGGACAAGGACACCACCGGGCTGATGGTGGTGGCCAAGACCCTGGAAGCCCACACCAACCTGGTGGCGCAGCTGCAGGCGCGCTCGGTGAGCCGCGTCTACGAGGCCATCGTGGTCGGCGTGATAGTCGCCGGCGGCACGGTCGATGCGCCCATCAGCCGCCACGGCGTGATGCGCCAGAAGATGGCGGTGGTGTCCACCGGCAAGCAGGCGATCAGCCACTTCCGGGTGCTGGAGCGTTTCCGTTCGCACACCCACACCCGGGTCAAGCTGGAAACCGGCCGCACCCACCAGATTCGCGTGCACATGTCGCACATCGGCTTCCCGCTGGTGGGCGACCCGTTCTACGGCGGGCGTTTCCGCATTCCGCCAGGCGCCAACCCGACCCTGGTCGAGTCGCTGCGCGACTTCCCGCGCCAGGCCCTGCACGCGCGCTTCCTCGAGCTGGACCACCCGGCCACCGGCGTGCGCATGAAGTGGGAATCGCCGCTGCCGGACGACTTCACCTGGCTGCTCAGCCTGCTGCGCCAGGACAACGAGTCCTTCGTATGACCACGCCCTGGCTCATTCCCGACTGGCCGGCCCCGGCCAACGTGCGCGCCTGTGTCAGCACCCGCGCCGGCGGCGTGAGCCAGGCGCCCTTCGACAGCCTCAACCTGGGCGACCACGTTGGCGACGATCCCGCCGCCGTGGCCGAGAACCGCCGACGCCTGGAGCTCGACCAGGGTTGCCGACCGGCCTGGCTGAGCCAGGTGCACGGTATCGAGGTGGTGGAAGCCGACCCCGGCATCGTCGCTACTGCCGACGCCAACTGGAGCGCCACGCCGGGCATCGCCTGCGCGGTGCTCACCGCCGATTGCCTGCCGGCGCTGTTCTGCGACCGCGCCGGTACTCGCGTCGCCGCCGCCCACGCCGGTTGGCGCGGATTGGCCGGCGGCGTGCTGGAAGCCACCCTGGACCAGCTGGCGCTGCCGCCGGAAGAGGTGCTGGTGTGGCTCGGCCCTGCTATCGGGCCGCAGGCCTTCGAAGTCGGCCCGGAAGTCCGCGAGGCGTTTCTCGCCGATCACGCCGAAGCCGCGGCGGCTTTCGTCCCCAGCGCCAACGTCGGCCGCTACATGGCCGATATCTACCGGCTGGCGCGCATCCGCCTGGCCGCGCGTGGCGTCACCGCTGTCTACGGCGGTGGCCTGTGCACCTTCACTGACACCGAGCGTTTCTACTCCTACCGGCGCAGCTCGCGCACCGGGCGCCTGGCCAGCCTCGTCTGGCTAGACTGATTCCGTAGCTTTCGTTTTTCGTAGGAGCGAGCTTGCTCGCGAACAGCGGGGTAGGGCGTATAACCATTCGCGGTTATACGCCGGCGTCCCGAGCGCCTTGGCCATCCTTTCGGATCGGCGGATAACGCTTTGCGTCATTCGCCCTACGTGCAGGGCCTGCTGTCGCCAGTTGCGCCGGCGCGAATCGCGGATGAAGTCCGCTCCTACAAGGGTGTTCTCGTTCCTACAGAATCGTACGAACTGACCGGTGTCATGGCTAAATGGCTTGAAGCAGCCAAAATCGTCCTTATCTAACTGGCATCCCGGCGGGTTATTTCTTCACCAGGGGCAGGCATTCGCTCCGACCCGCTATCTAGAAGGAAGGACGAACTCCATGCGAATCGACCGTTTGACCAGCAAGCTGCAACTGGCGCTTTCCGACGCCCAGTCCCTGGCCGTTGGCCACGATCACCCGGCCATCGAGCCGGTTCACCTGCTCTGGGCTCTGATCGAGCAACAGGGCGGCTCCATCAAGCCCCTGCTGATGCAGGTAGGCTTCGACATCCCGGCCCTGCGTACCGCCCTGACCAAGGAGCTGGATACGCTGCCGAAGATCCAGAACCCCACCGGCGACGTTAACCTGTCGCAGGACCTGGCGCGCCTGCTCAACCAGGCCGACCGCCTGGCCCAGCAGAAGGGTGACCAGTTCATTTCCAGCGAGCTGGTGCTGCTCGCCGCGCTGGACGACAACTCCAAGCTCGGCAAGCTGCTGCTCGGCCAGGGCGTGACCCGCAAGGCCCTGGAGAACGCGGTGAACAACCTGCGCGGCGGCGAAGCGGTCAACGACCCCAACGTCGAGGAGTCGCGCCAGGCCCTGGACAAGTACACCGTGGACATGACCAAGCGCGCCGAGGAAGGCAAGCTCGACCCGGTGATCGGCCGTGACGACGAGATTCGTCGGACCATCCAGGTGCTGCAACGGCGCACCAAGAACAACCCGGTGCTGATCGGCGAGCCCGGCGTCGGCAAGACCGCCATCGTCGAGGGCCTGGCCCAGCGCATCATCAATGGCGAGGTGCCCGACGGCCTCAAGGACAAGCGCCTGCTGGCCCTGGACATGGGCGCGCTGATCGCCGGCGCCAAGTTCCGCGGCGAGTTCGAGGAGCGCCTGAAGGCGGTGCTCAACGAACTGTCCAAGCAGGAAGGCCGGATCATCCTGTTCATCGACGAACTGCACACCATGGTCGGCGCCGGCAAGGCCGAGGGCGCCATGGACGCCGGCAACATGCTCAAGCCGGCCCTGGCCCGCGGCGAGCTGCACTGCGTCGGCGCCACCACCCTGGACGAGTACCGCCAGTACATCGAGAAGGACGCCGCGCTGGAGCGCCGCTTCCAGAAGGTGCTGGTGGACGAGCCCAGCGAGGAAGACACCATCGCCATCCTCCGTGGCCTGAAAGAGCGCTATGAAGTGCACCACGGCGTGACCATCACCGACGGCGCGATCATCGCCGCGGCCAAGCTGTCGCACCGCTATATCACCGATCGCCAGCTGCCGGACAAGGCCATCGACCTGATCGACGAAGCGGCCAGCCGTATCCGCATGGAGATCGACTCCAAGCCGGAGGAACTGGACCGCCTGGAGCGCCGCCTGATCCAGCTGAAGATCGAGCGCGAGGCGCTGAAGAAGGAAGACGACGAGGCCACCAAGAAGCGCCTGGCCAAGCTGGAAGAAGACATCGCCAAGCTCGAGCGCGAATACGCCGATCTGGAAGAGATCTGGAAGTCGGAGAAGGCCGAGGTACAAGGCTCGGCGCAGATCCAGCAGAAGATCGAGCAGGCCCGCACCGAACTGGAGGCGGCGCGCCGCAAGGGCGACCTGAACCGCATGGCCGAGCTGCAGTACGGGGTGATCCCGGACCTGGAGCGCAGCCTGCAGATGGTCGACCAGCACGGCAAGCCGGAGAACCAGTTGCTGCGCAACAAGGTGACCGACGAGGAGATCGCCGAGGTCGTGTCCAAGTGGACCGGCATCCCGGTCTCGAAGATGCTCGAAGGCGAGCGCGAGAAACTGCTGCGCATGGAAGACGAGCTGCATCGGCGGGTCATCGGCCAGCACGAGGCGGTGGTCGCCGTGTCCAACGCGGTGCGCCGTTCCCGCGCCGGCCTGGCCGACCCGAACCGGCCCAGCGGCTCGTTCCTGTTCCTCGGCCCGACCGGGGTGGGCAAGACCGAGCTGTGCAAGGCCCTGGCCGAGTTCCTCTTCGATACCGAGGAGGCGCTGGTGCGCATCGACATGTCCGAGTTCATGGAGAAGCACTCGGTGGCTCGCCTGATCGGCGCTCCGCCGGGCTATGTCGGCTATGAGGAGGGTGGCTACCTGACCGAGGCCGTGCGGCGCAAACCTTACTCGGTGGTGCTGCTGGACGAGGTGGAGAAAGCCCACCCGGACGTCTTCAACATCCTCCTGCAGGTGCTGGAAGATGGCCGCCTGACCGACAGCCACGGGCGCACCGTGGACTTCCGCAACACGGTGGTGGTGATGACCTCCAACCTCGGTTCGGCGCAGATCCAGGAGCTGGTCGGCGACCGCGAGGCGCAGCACGCGGCGGTGATGGACGCGGTGAACGCGCATTTCCGTCCGGAGTTCATCAACCGGATCGACGAGGTGGTGGTGTTCGAGCCGCTGGCTCGCGAGCAGATCGCCGGCATCGCCGAGATCCAGATGGGCCGCCTGCGCAAACGCCTGGCCGAGCGCGAGCTGAGCCTGGAGCTGAGCACCGAGGCGATGGACAAGCTGATCGCCGTCGGCTTCGACCCGGTGTATGGCGCGCGTCCGCTCAAGCGCGCCATCCAGCGCTGGATCGAGAACCCGCTGGCGCAACTGATCCTGGCTGGCAAGTTCCTCCCGGGCGCGAAGATCAGCGCCAAGGTGGAAAACGACGAGATCGTCTTCGCCTGAGTTCGGCAGTTGTAGAAAAGCCCCGCGTTGCGGGGCTTTTTT
>NZ_JARJLT010000039.1 GCF_029335315.1 Pseudomonas citronellolis | reverse complement strand
GCCGTCTGATCGGCGGATAACGCTTCGCGTTATTCGCCCTACGTAGTGGCCATGAGGCATGGCGTTTTCCGTGGGGTTCCGCGCGCGATGGCGTGAGGCCGTGCGGAATTTTTGCCCGTGGGTGTGGCCTGATGCATCGCTGGTGCAGTCAAATCAGCGATGGATGCCTCGGCGTCCTCCCGGCCCGCTTTCGGGGTCGCCTGACCAGGTACACACGGACGATGAGCCAACACTCGCAATTCGCCCTGCTGGGCTCCCGGCGTTTCCTGCCGTTCTTCATCACCCAGCTGCTCGGCGCCTTCAACGACAACATCTTCAAGCAGTCGCTGATCCTGGCGATCCTCTACCACCTGAGCGTCGGCGGGGACCGCAACCTGCTGGTCAACCTCTGCGCGCTGCTGTTCATCCTGCCGTTCTTCCTGTTCTCCGCCCTCGGCGGGCAGTTCGGCGAGAAATTCAACAAGGACGCGCTGATGCGCGCGCTGAAGCTCGCCGAGATCGTCATCATGCTGGTCGGCGCGGCGGGCTTCCTGCTCGGCAGCCTGCCGCTGCTGTTCCTCGCGCTGTTCGCCATGGGCACCCACTCCGCGCTGTTCGGCCCGGTTAAGTACTCGATCCTGCCGCAGCACCTGCGCGACGACGAGCTGGTGGGCGGCAACGCCCTGGTGGAGATGGGCACCTTCCTGGCCATCCTCGCCGGCACCATCGGCGCTGGCGTGCTGATGTCGCGCCAGGCCTACGCGCCGGGGGTAGCCGTCGCCGTGGTACTGGTGGCCGCCTGCGGCTTCCTGGCCAGCCGCGGCATTCCCCGCGCCGCCGCCGCGCTGCCGCAACTGCAGCTGGACTGGAACATCTTCAAGCAGTCCTGGGCCATCCTGCGCCTGGGGCTGGGCCAGCGCCCGGCGGTGTCGCGCTCGCTGGTGGGCAACTCCTGGTTCTGGTTCCTCGGCGCGGTCTACCTGACGCAGATCCCGACCTACGCCAAGGAGCTGTTGCACGGCGACGAGAGTGTGGTGACGCTGATCCTCACGGTGTTCTCGGTGGGCATCGCGCTGGGTTCGATGCTCTGCGAGAAGCTGTCGGGGAAAAAGGTGGAGATCGGCCTGGTGCCCTTCGGCTCCATCGGCCTGAGCCTGTTCGGCATCCTCTTGTGGTGGCACAGCGGCGGCTTCCCGGTCGGTGCCGCGCCCTACAACTGGCTCGAGGTGCTGGAGCACCCGCAGAGCTGGGCGGTGCTCGGCGACATCCTCGGCATCGGCGTGTTCGGCGGCTTCTACATCGTGCCGCTGTACGCCCTGATCCAGGCGCGCACCGACGAGGACAAGCGGGCGCGGGTGATCGCCGCGAACAACATCCTCAACGCCCTGTTCATGGTGGTGGCGGCGATCGTCTCGATCCTGCTGCTGTCGGTGGCCGGGCTGAGCATTCCCGAGCTGTTCCTGGTGCTGTCGCTGATGAACGTCGCGGTGAACGTGTACATCTTCAAGATCGTGCCGGAGTTCACCATGCGTTTCCTGGTCTGGCTGCTCAGCCACTCCATGTACCGCGTCGACCACCAGAACCTCGAGGCGATTCCCGACGAGGGCCCGGTGGTGCTGGTGTGCAACCACGTGTCCTTCGTCGACGCGCTGCTCATCGCCGGTTCGATCCGCCGCCCGGTGCGCTTCGTGATGTACTACAAGATCTTCCAGCTGCCGGTGCTCAACTTCATCTTCCGCACCGCCGGCGCCGTGCCCATCGCCGCGCGCCACGAGGACGAACGCATCTACGAGGAGGCGTTCCGCCGGGTGGCCGAGTACCTGAAGGAAGGCGAGGTGGTGTGCATCTTCCCGGAGGGCAAGCTGACCCTGGACGGCGAGATGAACGAGTTCCGCGGCGGGGTCGAGCGGATCATCGAGGAAACCCCGGTGCCGGTGATTCCCATGGCCCTGCAGGGCCTGTGGGGCAGCTTCTTCAGTCGCGACCCGCACAAGGGCTTCCTCAAGCGCCTGTGGTCGCGCGTGCGCCTGGTGGCGGGGCAACCACTGCCGCCTCAGGACGCCCGGCGCGAGCAACTGCAGGCGCTGGTGACCGACCTGCGCGGCAGCGTCCGCTGAAAAGAAAAAGCCCCGGCAGTGCCGGGGCTTTTTCTTCGGTGGGCGAGGTTCAGATGACCTGAACTTCGTCCGCCTGCAGGCCTTTCTGGCCTTCAACAACGATGAAGGAGACCTTCTGGCCTTCCTGCAGCGATTTGAAGCCATTGCCCTGGATGGAACGGAAATGAACGAACAGGTCGCCACCGCTCTCCTGGGTGATGAAGCCAAAGCCCTTGGCATCGTTGAACCATTTGACGGTGCCGGTCTGACGATTCGACATGGAATTACACCTTGAACGTAGTGGATTGCTGCGCGACGGCGTCGCGCCGGTTCTGAGTTGCAAGGTGTGGGCCGGGCCGGACGATGGGCGTCGCCGCCTTCAGGTCATCAGCCTTGACGATCCTGGCAAGCACAGTTGCCGCAGCATACCGGGAGTTTTCCGGGAAAGCGACAGTACGGGCGTACCGATTTCAGTGGCTGAGTTTCAGCCCCAGCAGGCCGCAGAGAATCAGCGCGATACTGAGCAGACGCAGCGGCCCCACCGACTCGCCGAACAGCAGAATCCCGAGGGTCACGGTGCCCAGCGCGCCGATGCCGGTCCAGATCGCGTAGGCAGTGCCCAGCGGCAGGTGCTTCATGGCCAGGCCGAGCAGGCCGATGCTGGCGGCCATGGCCAGCGCGGTCAGCACGCTGGGCCACAGGCGGGTGAAACCTTCGGTGTATTTCAGACCGACGGCCCAGGCCACTTCGAAGAGGCCGGCGACGATCAGGATGAACCAGGACATGGGGTGTACCTCCGGGTGGCCATGGGAAATCAGGGCCGTCCCCGTTGTTGCACCTGGCGGTGGTGAGGTCGTCCTCACGATGCGCAATATTCTGCACATTGCGCCGCGGGCGGCAACCCGCGGCGGTTGTCAGGAAGCGTTTCCAGGCTGGTCGTCCAGGCGCCGGAACCAGCTGGCGAGGGTTGCCCCGGAGATGTTGTGCCAGACGCTGAACAACGCGCTGGGCACTGCCGCCAGGGGCGAGAAGTGCGCGCTGGCGAGCGCCGCGCCAAGCCCGGAGTTCTGCATGCCGACTTCCAGCGCCAGCGACTTGCGCTGCGCCAGGGGCAGGCCGAAGACGCGCCCGGCGAGGTAGCCGAGGAGGAAGCCGAAGCCGTTGTGGAGGATCACCACGGCCATGATCAGCAGGCCGGATTCGGCGATCTTCGCCTGGCTCGCCGCCACCACCGCCGCGACTATCACCACGATGCACACCACCGATACCAGCGGCAGCACTTCCACCACCTTGCCCACCCGCGCGCCGAACAGGCGCTGGGCGACCACGCCGAGGGCGATGGGCAGCAGCACCACCTGGAGGATCGACCAGAACAGGTCGGCGAAGGACACCGGCAGCCAGGCCGAGGCCAGCAGCCAGATCAGCGCCGGGGTCAGCAGCGGGGCGAGGAGGGTGGTCACCGCGGCGATCGCCACCGACAGCGCCAGGTCGCCGCGCGCCAGCCAGGTCATGACGTTGGACGCGGTGCCGCTGGGGCAGCAGCCGACCAGGATCACCCCCACGGCGATCTCCGGCGGCAGGCGCAGCGCCTGGCACAGCAGCCAGGCCACGCCGGGCATGATGACGAAGTGGGCGACCACGCCCAGGCAGACGCGCCAGGGGTGGCGGGCCACGGCGGCGAAGTCTTCGAGTTTCAGGGTCAGGCCCATGCCGAACATGACGATGCCGAGCATCGGCACGATCGCCGGCGCCAGCGGGCGGAACCATTGCGGAGCGAAAAAGGCGAGGACGGCGAACAGCAGGACCCAGAGGGCGAAGGTGTTGCCGACGAAGCGGCTCAGCAGGGCGATGGCGCGCATGGGCGGCGCTCCTTGTTCT
>NZ_JARJLT010000399.1 GCF_029335315.1 Pseudomonas citronellolis | reverse complement strand
CCGGCCCATGGCGAAGAGGAACAGGTTCACCGCGTAGGAAATCAGGGTCAGCCCCAGCACTACCGGGAAGGTACGCGCCCGCAGCAGCAGGTACACGCCGCTCGCGGTGAGCAGGCCGAGGGTGATGGCGAACAGCGCTTCCATCAGCGCGCCTCCTTGGCCGGCGCCGGCTCCGGCGGCGCGTTCAGCTCGCCGAGGCCGGCGAGGATCAGCAGGGTCGCGCCCACCACCGTGAGATAGACGCCCAGGTCGAAGAGCATGGCCGTGGCCAGCTCGAACTCGCCCACCAGCGGCAGCTGGAAATGGCCGAAGGACGAGGTCAGGAACGGGTAGCCGAAGGCCCAGCTGCCCAGCCCGGTGAGGCCGGCGATGAACACCCCGAGGCCGGCCGTGCGCGAGTAGTTCAGCGGCAGGCGGGTGCGCACCCAGCGGCTGCCGCAGGCGATGTACTGGAGGATCAGCGCCACCGCGGTGACCAGCCCGGCGATGAAGCCGCCGCCGGGCAGGTTGTGCCCGCGCAGGAAGATGAACACCGCCACCAGCAGCGCCAGCGGCAGCAGCAGCCGCGCCAGGGTGGCGAGGATCGGCGGATGGACGTCCGCCGCCCAGGCCAGGCCTTCGCCGTCGCGCGGGCGGCGCGGCAGGCGCAGGCCGTCGAGCAGGGCGAAGATGCCCACCGCGGCGATGGCCAGCACGCTGATCTCGCCGAGGGTGTCGAAGCCGCGGAAGTCGACCAGGATGACGTTCACCACGTTGTGCCCGCCGCCGCCGCTGACGCTGTGCTCCAGGTAGTAGCCGGCGATGCTGGCGTAGGGGCGGCTGAGCACCGCGTAGGCCAGCAGCGCCACCATCACCCCGCAGGCCAGCGCCACCAGGAAGTCGCGCAGGCCGCGCAGGCTGCTGCTTTCCTTCGGGGTGCGCTGTGGCAGGTAGTAGAGCGCGAGCATCAGCAGGACCATGGTCACCACTTCCACCGACAGCTGGGTCAACGCCAGGTCCGGCGCGGCGAAGCGGGCGAAGGCCAGGGCCACCAGCAGGCCGGCGATGCTCAGGACGATCAGCGCCACCAGGCGCTGGCGATGCAGTACCGCGGTCAACGGCCCGGCCAGGGCCAGTAGCGCCAGACACAGCGCTGTGACGCCATCGAGTTCGGCGAACGCGCGGCTACCGGCCAGGGCCGGCAACCCGGCGAGCCCGACGCAGACCACCAGCACCGCCGTCAGCAGCAGCCAGAGCACGTAGCGCTGCAACGAACCGTTTTCCAGCAGGCCGGTCAGCCCACGGGCCAGGCGCACCAGGCGCTGCACCTGCTGCTCGAACAGCTGCCGGGCGTTCAGCGCCGGCAACCCGGCGAACCAGGCGAACAGCGGCGCCCGTTGCAGGTACAGGACGATGCCGCCGAGCAACGCGATGGTGCTCATCAGCAACGGCGTGTTGAAGCCGTGCCAGATCGCCAGGCTGTAGTCCGGCAGCGCGCCGTTGAGGCTGGCCGAGGCCGCCGCCGCGAGCAGCGGCGCCACCGTCCAGGCCGGCGCGATGCCGACCAGCAGGCACAGGCCGACGAGAATCTCCACCGGCACCTTCATGTAGCGCGGCGGCTCATGGGGCGTCTTCGGCAGGTTGATCGGCTCGCCGTTGAAGAACACGTCATGGATGAAGCGCACCGAGTACGCCACCGAGAACAGCGTCGCCACGGTGGCGAGGGTCGGGATCAGCCAGTTGAAGGGGCCGGCCATGTTCTGCGAGAGGGTCTCGCCGAAGAACATTTCCTTGCTCAGGAAGCCGTTGAGCAGCGGCACCCCGGCCATCGACGCCGAGGCCACCATCGCCAGCACCGCGGTGTGCGGCATGTACTTCCACAGGCCGTTGATGCGGCGCATGTCGCGGCTGCCGGTCTCGTGGTCGATGATCCCGGCGGCCATGAACAGCGAGGCCTTGAAGGTCGCGTGGTTGATGATGTGGAAGATCGCCGCGACGTTGGCCATCGGCGAATCCAGGCCGAACAGCAGGGTGATCAGGCCCAGGTGGCTGATGGTCGAGTACGCCAGCAGGCCCTTGAGGTCGTTCTGGAACAGCGCCAGGAAGGCGCCCAGCAGCAGGGTCGCGAGGCCGGTCAGGCCGACCAGGTAGAACCACAGGTCGTTGCCCGCCAGCGCCGGGTACAGGCGCGCCAGGAGGAACACCCCGGCCTTGACCATGGTCGCCGAGTGCAGGTACGCCGACACCGGCGTCGGCGCCGCCATCGCGTGGGGCAGCCAGAAGTGGAAGGGGAACTGCGCCGACTTGGTGAACACCCCGAGCAGCACCAGCACCAGGATCAGCGGGAACAGCGGGCTGGCCTGCAACGCCTCGCGCGCGACGAGCACGTCGCTCAGCTCGAAGCTGCCCACCACCTGGCCGATCAGCAGGATGCCGGCGAGCAGCGCCAGGCCGCCGCCACCGGTGACCGCCAGGGCCATGCGCGCGCCCTGGCGGGCGTCCGAGCGCTGGTTCCAGAAACCGATCAGGAGGAATGACGAGAGGCTGGTCAGCTCCCAGAACACCAGCATCAGCAGCAGGTTCTCGCTGAGCACCACGCCGAGCATGGCGCCCATGAACAGCAGCAGGAAACCGAAGAAACGCCCGGTGGGCTCGCGTTCGGAGAGGTAGTAGCGGGCGTAGAGGATCACCAGCAGGCCGATGCCGAGGATCAGCAGGGCGAACAGGAAGCCCAGGCCGTCCAGGCGCAGGCTGAGGTTCAGGCCCAGCTCCGGTAGCCAGTCGTGGCGCGCCAGCAGGCGTTCGCCGCCGAGCACCCCGCGCTGGCTGAACAGCAGGCCCAGCCCCAGCAGCGGCGCCACGGCCGCCGCGGCCGCGCAGGCGTTGCGCCCCAGGCGCTCGAACAGCACCGGCAGGCAGCAGCCCAGGAATGGCAGCGCGATCAACAGCGCCAGCAGCATGACCTTCTCCTTAATCCTTCAGATCAAACTGACATCCATCGGAAGTCATGGAACCGAGCGATTATCCATATCTATCGATTGCCTGTCCTGAATAGAACTATTACTAAAGACTCCCCGCCGAGGCGTGGCCCGCAGGCAAAATCTGCAATACCCGGAAACA
>NZ_JARJLT010000398.1 GCF_029335315.1 Pseudomonas citronellolis | reverse complement strand
CGTGAAGCCGATAGCCGCTTGAACTGGGTGATGACGCCGTGCAGGGTGCGCAGCGGCGGCACCACAGGGGGCGTGTAACCGCGAATCCTCAGCGCATCGGGCGCCGCGTTCAGGCTGAAGCTGGCGTCCCTGGCCAGCAGGCTTTCCGCCGGGAGGTCCTGTGCCGGGCTAGTGAATTCGATGCGGTAGTGGAACGGTCGGCTGAGGCGCTCTTGCCCTTCGAACGCCAGTACATCCAAGGACGCGTCGAGGCCGTCGACGCTGAGGGTGTGCCGGCTGTGGTCGAAGAACGGGCGAATCGCATCAAGCATGTCTGAAGCCTCCGTGCCTGCGCTGGACTAGTGCATTCACTGGGCGAATGCAGCAGGGCACGACGTTGCTTCAGATGGTGACGCTCCGTTTGCAGAGGCGTTTTCGGCTGAAGGTCTGCCGTGCATAAGCGCCTGATGCTTGCAGCACCAACTCAGACTGTCTGCTCGTCAACCCCCCATAGCCCGTATGACATTTCCGAAAATAACGCACGCGGGACATCCCAAGTGTTCCGCCCTGCCTAACGATTACGCCTTCAATGGTCGGCCACCGCCAGCGGCGCCTTGCCGCCGAATGGCGGGCGGGTCAGCCAGATCACGCTCATCAGCACCAGGAAGATCCAGCCCAGGGCGTGGAACAGCTCGTTGAAGCTGATCTGGTAGGCCTGCTGGGTGATCATCTGGTTGAGCAGGCTGGCGCCCGCCTGCGGGTCGCCCTGGCCGAGCAGTTCCAGGCCCTGGCGCGCGCCGCTGTCGTAGGCGGTGATGCTTTCGCTGAGCTGGGCGTGGTGGAGCACCGCGCGACGGTCCCAGAGGAAGGTGGTGAGCGAGGCCGAGAAGCTCCCGGCCAGGGTTCGCAGGAAGGTCGACAGCCCGGAGCCTGCGGCGATCTCGTGGGGCTCCAGGTCCGACAGCAGGATCACCGTGGTGGGCATGAAGAACAGCGCCACGCCGACGCCCATCAGCGCCTGCATCAGGGCAACGTGGTGGAAGTCGATGTCGAGGGTGAAGTTCGAGCGCAGGAAGCAGGTGGCGCCCATGGCCACGAAGGCCACAGAGGCCACCAGGCGCAGGTCGAAGTTGGCCGCGTAGCGCCCCACCAGCAGGCTCAGGAACAAGGGCGCGATACCCAGCGGCGCCGCGGCCAGGCCGGCCCAGGTGGCGGTGTAGCCGAGGTTGCGCTGCAGCCACTGCGGCAATAGCAGGTTGATCGCGAAATAGGCCGAGAACGACAGCACCAGGGCCAGGGTGCCGTAACGGAAGTTGTGGTGGCGGAACAGCCGCAGGTCGACGATCGGCTCGCGGTCGGTCAGTTCCCAGATCAGGAACACCGCCAGGCTGATGGCCGCCACCAGCGCGCAGCCGATGATGAACGGCGAGCTGAACCAGTCCTCGTCGTTGCCCTTGTCCAGCAGCACCTGCAGCGCGCCGACGCCGATCACCAGGGTCGCCAGGCCGACGTAGTCGACCCGCGTGCGCTGCAACCGCTCCGGCTTGCCGCGCAGTTGCCGGCTGACCACGAAGGCGGCGAAGGCGCCGATCGGCAGGTTGATGAAGAAGATCCACGGCCAGGAGTAGTTGTCGGTGATCCAGCCGCCGAGGATCGGCCCGGTGATCGGCGCCACCACCGCCACCATCGACAGCAGCGCCAGCGCGGTACCGCGCTTGTGCGCCGGGTAGATGCCGATCAGCAGGCTCTGGGTGATCGGGTACATCGGCCCGGCCACGGCGCCTTGCAGGGCGCGGCAGAGGATCAGCATGTCCATGTTGCGCGACACCCCGCAGAGGAACGAGGTCAGCACGAACAGCAGGGTGCAGCCGATGAACAGCGGCACCTCGCCGAAGCGCCGCGAGAGGAAGCCGGTGAGCGGCAGCGAGATGGCCTGGCTGACGGCGAACGAGGTGATCACCCAGGTGCCCTGGTTGGCGCTGGCCGCCAGATTGCCGGCGATGGTCGGCAGGGCGACGTTGGCGATGGTGGTGTCGAGCACCTGCATGAAGATGGCCAGGGCCAGGCCGAGGGTGGTCAGGGCCAGACTCGGCGGACGGAACTCGGTGTTCATGCGCGGGAAACCTGGAGTGGGAACGGAAGTCGACCGGGCCCCGTTGGCGCGGCAGGAAATTCTGTGGCGACGGGCGAATCACTGTCAATGCAATCGTTGACTTTGCACAGATGAAATTTTGTCCCGGCCGCCCCGCCCCGTATCATCGGCGCCAATCGACTCGCAACGGACCGCCCCATGCCTTCTTCCTCCCACGACTACCTGTACCACCTCACCGGTTCGTTGCAGCCGGCGCGCCGTGCCTGGCAGCAGGCGGCCAGCCTGGTGCTGGCCGAGAGCGGCCTGTCGCTGGCGGTGGCCACGCCGGTGCTGCTGGTCTCGCGAATGGGCGACGGCGTACTGCAGAGCGCCCTCGCCGAGCGCATTGGCGTGCACCCGGCGGCGCTGGTGCGCACCCTCGACCAGGCGGAAGCCGCCGGCCTCCTGGAACGGCGCATGGTGCCGGGCAACCGCCGGCTGCGCGCCATCCATTTGCGGGATGCGGGACGCGAATTGGTCGAACGCCTGGAACGGCGCCTGACGGCGCTGCGCGCGGAAGTGCTGGGCAGCATCCCGCAGGCGGACGTCGAGACGGCCACCCGGGTGCTGCAACTGATGGAGGAAAAGGCCCGCGCCTACGCCCAGCGCGCACCGAACGAGGACTGAGGCGGGCTAGCCGCCCTCGGGCCGGCGCTCGATTTCCAGGCCGCCGCCCTGCTGGCAGGCGAAGCTGCGCCGGCCCTCGATCTTGGCCCGGTACATGGCCCCGTCGGCGCGCAGCAGCAGCTCCTCGGCGCAGCGGCCGTCCTCCGGGTAGAGGCTGATGCCGACGCTGGCGCCGATCTGCAGCTGGGCCTCGCGCAGCACCACCTTCTCGCTGAGCGCGGCGAGAATCTTGCGGGTCACGGTCGAAGCGGTGGAGGCGATGCCGGCACCACGCAGCAGCACCACGAACTCATCACCGCCCAGGCGCGCCACCAGGTCGTTCTCGCGCACCGCATGGCGCAGGCGCCGCGCCACTATGGTCAGCACCTCGTCGCCCACGGCGTGGCCCATCTCGTCGTTGATGCGCTTGAAGTAGTCGAGGTCGATGAACAGCAGCGCCAGTTGCTCATGGCTGGCGCCGACCTCGACCAGGGCGCGCTCCAGGCTCTGGAAGAACTGCACGCGGTTGGGCAGCCCGGTCAGCGAGTCATGGTGGGCCTGGTGATGCAGCTCCTGTTGGCTGAGGCTCATCGCTTCCATGCGCGCCTTCAGTTCCTTGCGCAGCTGGTCGAACCCCCGCGCCAGCACGCCGATCTCGTCCTGGCGCTCCAGTGGCAGCCGTACTTCCAGCGTGTGTTCGGCCTGGAAGCGCCGGGCGGCGTGGATGAGCATCTGCAGCGGGCGCGTCAGGGCGCGGGCGAAGAGCACCGCCAGGGCGGCGGCCAGCAGGCTGAACACCAGCACCATCTGCACGATGCTCAGGCCCAGCGGGTGGCCGCTGGCCAGCACCTCGCCCAGCGGCCGGGCCAGGCCCAGCACCACGAAGTGGCCCTGGCTGGCCAGGCCGAACGGCTTGCGCACGAAGGCCATCAGGCGGCCCTGCTCGGGGTGCGCGCCCTGCAGGTCGTTGACCAGCACCTGGCCGGCGCCCTCGAACAGCCCGTGGGTCTCACCGATGCTGTCCTGGATGAGGATGCGCCGGCCCTTGTCGAAGCCGAAGGTCATGCTCGGGTCGGGGTGCACCAGGAAGTCGCCCCATTCGTTGGTCAGGTACAGCTCCAGGCCCGACGGCAGGTCCGCCAGCAGCAGGTCGAGGAATTTCTTCAGGTCGACATTGATCACCGCCACGCCCACCAGCGTGCCGTCGGCGGCGCTCACCGGCGTGGCCACGCGCAGGGTCGGCGCGCCCTCGGCGGCGTGGGCGCCGTGTTCGTGGCTGACCGTGATCGGCGAGATGAACACCTTGCCCGGCGGCAGTTGCAGGCTTTCGAAAACGTAGGGCAGATGGCCCTTCTCCTGCAGTTGATCGCTGCCCACCCGTAGTACCTGGCGGCCGTCGCGGTCCAGGCGGATCACTTCCAGGCCATGTTCGTCGGCGGCGATCAGGCGCACCTGGGAATACTGCGGGTGCAGGCGCATGAAGGTGGCGAAGACCCCGGTCAGGCGCTCGCGGGCGACCTCGTCGGGTGGCGCGCGCAAATCCGCCACGCGCGGCGAGGACGGCATGTTGGCCAGGGTCAGGGTGTCGGCCGAAATGTCGTCGAGCAGCGCCGAGAAGCGCTGCGCCAGCAATTGGGTGGAGGTCAGCAGGTTGCGTTGCGCCTCGTCGGCCAGCAGTCGCTGGTTGGCCGTGTAGGCGTAGTAGCCGGTGACCCCGGACGAAAGAATGCCGATGCCGGCCAGCAGGATGCCGAGCTTGGCGACCAGTCCCAGGCGCATGCTAGAAGCTGCCCTCGCGGTCGCCGGAGACGATGCGGCTCCACAGCGCCTCGCGGCGGGCCACGTCTTCCACCGGCTGCAGCCAGTACAGGTGCGCGCTGGCGCTCTGGTCGGCCGGCGCTTCGAGGGTGTTCGACAGCCCCTGACGCTGGCTGAGCAGGCCACTGACCGCCGGCTCCAGCATGTAGTCGATCCACGCCTGGGCCAGGTCGCGGTCGTGCGCCGCGCGGGTCACCGCCCAGCAGTCGAGCCAGGCCAGGGCGCCCTCCGCGGGAATCGCGTAGCCGACGTCGGCGCCGGCCAGGCGCAGCTGGGTCAGCTGCTGGGCGCCGTAGTTGCCGAACATCAGCGCCACCCGGTGACGCACGAAGAGGTCGGTGGCCTCCTCCGGCAGGCTGTAGTAGCCCAGCAGGTTGTGCCGCAGCTCCACCAGGCGCCGCGCCACGCGGCGGGTCTGGCGCTCGTCGAGGTGGAAGGGGTCGGCGATGCCCAGGGTCAGCGCGGTGAAGGAAAAGTTGTGCTGTGCGCTGTTGAAGGCCAGCACCCGCCCCTGGTAGAGCGGGTTCCACAGCTCGGCCATCGAGCGCGGCGGTTCGCTGACCTGACGGCGGTCGTAGATCAACCCGATGGCCGCGTAGGTATAGGGAATGGCGTAGGCGCGGCCGTCGGCGACCAGCCCGCCGATGGCCTGCAGGTCGCGGAAGCGCGGCAGCTGCCGGCGGGTATTGGGGATGGCCGCCAGGTCCAGCGGTTGCAGCAGCCCGGCGCGCTGGTAGCGCTGGATTTCCGCGGTGTTGGCGGCGACCACGTCGAACAGCCGGCCGCCCTCGGCGTGCAGGCGGTCCCACAGCGCCTCGTCGGAATCCACCAGGGTCACCACCACGCGAGCGTGCTGGCGCGCCTCGAAGGCCTTGACCACGTCGGCGTCGGCGTAGCCCGGCCAGGCCAGCACGTGCAGGACCCGCTCGTCCTGCGCCGCCACCGGCAGCGCGGGCGTCCCGAGGACGACCAGCAACAGCCACCATACCGCTTTGCGCATATCCCCGCCCTGGAAGGCGCCGGCACCTCGCCCCCGGTCGGGGCACGTCGGCGGCGCGCTGCTGATTCTAGTTCTATGGCCCGCACGCGGACCGGCATGCCAAGAATGCCAGCATCGCCATGCCTTGCAAGGGTGCCGACGGAATTGTGCTGGCACTTCGTCAGCTTTCCGTCGGCGCCTGCGACCTCTTGCCCCGCCCCGCCGAGCTTTCCCGGCGGCCGGGGAAGTGGCAGCATACCGCCCGCAACCCGGCACCACAGATCGGGAACGACCCTTGCGCCGTCACTCAGCACAGTTCCGCCTCGCCTCCTGGCTGGCCATCATGGCCCTCGGGCTGCTGCTGTTCGCCCCCACCTTCTCGCGCACCCTCCAGGCCGTCGAGCACGTCATGCCGCCGCAAGGCGCCTGGTGCTCCGCCCACGACGGGAGCACGGCGCCCAGCATGCCGATGGCGCCGGCCGCCGGGAAAGGCGGCATGGCCCACGACGGCCTCGCCCCGGCCTGCGGCTACTGCGACCTGCTGCACGACAACCCGGCGCTGCTCTGGAGCATCGCCCTGGCCCCGGCGCTGGCGCCGATCAACGCCCAGGCGCCGCCCTACAGCCTGCCCCGCCCGCCGTTCCTCGCGCCGCTGGACGTCCGTCCGCGCGGCCCGCCCCTCGCCTGATCCGCTTCCACGACAGCTTCCAACCCGCGCCTTGAGCGTGCGCGCCCGTGCGCGCGCCAGGCCGCGTCCCGTCGTCCCGAACA
>NZ_JARJLT010000397.1 GCF_029335315.1 Pseudomonas citronellolis | reverse complement strand
GCATCTTGAAAACCCCGCCCTGGTTCCCGCAAAGCTTCTTCGCCCGCACCCTCTGGCTGGTGCTCATCGTCGTGCTGTTCTCCAAGGCGCTGACGCTGGTCTACCTGCTGATGAACGAGGACATGCTGGTCGACCGCCAGTACAGCCACGGCGCGGCGCTGACCGTGCGCGCCTACTGGGCGGCCGACGAGCGCTCGCGCGAGGCCATCGCCAAGTCCGCCGGGCTGACCTGGGTGTCGCAGGAAAACGAGCAGCCGGAGGAGCAGCACTGGCCGTACAGCGGCATCTTCCAGCGGCAGATGCGCACCGAACTGGGCCCGGACACCGAGACCCGCCTGCGCATCCACCACCCCTCGATGCTCTGGGTCCGCGCGCCGAACCTGGGCGACGGCTGGCTCGGCGTGCCGCTCTACCCGCACCCGCTGCGTGGCCAGCAGATCTGGAGCGTGCTCGGCTGGTTCCTCGGCATCGGCCTGCTGTCGACGGCGGCGGCGTGGATCTTCGTGCGCCTGCTCGGCCAGCCGCTCAAGCGCCTGGTGGTGGCCTCCCGCGAGTTCGGCAAGGGCCGCAGCGTGCGCCTGCCGCTGGGGCAGGACACGCCCAGCGAGATGGCCGAGGTGTACCGCGCGTTCAACCAGATGGCCGACGATGTCGAGCAGGCCGCGCGCGAGCGCGAGCTGATGCTGGCGGGGGTTTCCCACGACCTGCGCACGCCGCTGACGCGCCTGCGCCTGTCGCTGGAGCTGATGCCCGAGGGCGAGCGCGAGATGGTCGAGGACATGGTCCGCGACATCGAGGACATGGACCAGATCCTCGACCAGTTCCTCGCCTTCATCCGCGACGGCCGCGACGAGCCGGTGGAGGAGGGCGACATCAACGACCTGGCCGGGGAAGTCGCCGCCTCCTTCAACCAGGGCGACGAGCACGTGCGCCTGAGCCTGCAGCCGCTGCCGCCGATCCGCCTGCGCCGGGTGTCGATGAAGCGCCTGCTCGGCAACCTGATCGGCAACGCCCTCAACCATGGCGGCGGCAACGTCGAGGTGGCCAGCCACCTGGCCGGCGAGAACGAGGGCGCGCCCTACGTGGTGCTCAGCGTGCTGGATCGCGGCGCCGGCATCGACCCGCAGGAGCTGGACAGCATCTTCAACCCCTTCATCCGCGGCGACAAGGCGCGCGGCGGCAAGGGCACCGGCCTCGGCCTGGCCATCGTCAAGCGCATCGCCGCGCAGCATGGCGGCAGCGTCGAGCTGCGCAACCGCGAGGGCGGCGGGGTGGAGGCGCGGGTGTGCCTGCCGCTGGGGCTGATGCTGCCGCGCGGCGCGACCTGAGCGCGAACGCTTTTCATAGGAGCACTACACCGCTACGTGGTGATGGGTATCGCTTCGCTCAACCCGTCCTACGGTGCTACGGGGCGGCCTTTATGTAGGGCGAATAACGCGCCAGCGTTATCCGCCCTACGGTCTCGTTACCAGGCCAGGCCCTTGGCATCCAGCCGCGCCAGCTTGCCGTACGGCCAGGCGCGGTTCTGCGCGCCATGGCCGCTCGGCAGCCCGTGGTACAGCGGCACGCCCAGCGGCTTCAGGTATTCCACGAAGATTTCTTCCAGGCTGTGCGCCACGTTCTTGCGCGGGCAATCGGTGAAGGTGCCCAGCAGCACCGCACCCAGGCTCGCCGCGTCGAGGCTGTTGAGCAGTTGCCAGAGGCTGCGCTCCAGGCGGTAGTAGGGTTCGCCCACGTCTTCCAGGACCAGGATCGCGCCGGCCGGCGCGTGCAGCGCGGCGACGGTGCCGGCGGCGCTGGCCAGGGCGGTGAGGTTGCCGCCGATCAGCTGGCCCTCGACCGGGCCTTTCGGCCCCGCCAGGTGCGCGGCCGGCAGCTGGCGGTCGACGCCGGCCAGCAGGCGGCTCACCGAGGCCAGCGAGGCCAGGCGCTCGCGCTGTTCGCTCGGCGCGCTCAGTGGTTGCAGGCCGAGGGCGCTGGCCACCGAGCCGTGCACCGCCGGCAGGCCGTGGCGGTGGAAGGCGCTGAGCAGGATGGAAATGTCTGAAAAGCCGATCAGCGGCCGTGGCGAGGCGGCCTGCAGCCGCGCCCAGTCCAGCTTCGGCACCAGCTGCGCGCAGCCATAGCCGCCGCGCAGGCACCACACGGCGCTCACATCCGGTAGCTCGAAGGCGCGGTGGAAGTCCTCCAGGCGCTGCTCGACCGTACCGGCCAGATAGCGGTAGCGCGCTTCGGCGTGCTCGCCCAGGTGGTAGTCGATGCCGAGCACTTCCAGCTGGCGCAGGGTGGCCTCGAAGACTTCCTCGGCGATCGACGAGGCCGGCGCGACCAGGGCCACGCGGCCTTCGAGGGGCGACCAGGTCAGGTCGGAGGGGCGGGGGGATTTGGGCATGGGGTCATTCGAGGTCGTAGGGGAGTTCGATGTGCTTCATGGTGGTTCGGCGCGGACATCCCTGTCGGGACATCGTGCTTGCCGGAGACCCCGGCCTGGCCATCCATGGGCAGTCGTTCGTCGGCGCGGCGCACGCGGTGCTGCGTGGGGTAGCTGAGCGGACATCCCTGTCGGGACATCGTGCCTGCCGGAGGCCCCGGCCTGGCCATCCATGGCCAGTCGTTCGTCGGCGCGACGCATGCGTCGCGTACGCGCCTCCTCACCCCTTTCCTTGAGTCCGCACCAGATGCGGCCCGGCATTCTTCTCCAGGTACTCGATGATCACCCCGGCGATGTCCTTGCTGGTGGTGGTCTCGATGCCCTCCAGGCCCGGCGAGGAGTTCACCTCCATCACCAGCGGGCCGTGGTGCGAGCGCAGGATGTCGACGCCGGCGACCTTCAGGCCCATGACCTTGGCCGCGCGGATCGCCGTCATGCGCTCTTCCGGGGTGATCTTGATCAGGCTGGCGCTGCCGCCGCGGTGCAGGTTGCTGCGGAATTCGCCGGGGGCGGCCTGGCGCTTCATCGAGGCGATCACCTTGTCGCCGACCACGAAGCAGCGGATGTCGGCGCCGCCGGCTTCCTTGATGTACTCCTGCACCATGATGTTGTGCTTGAGCCCCATGAAGGCCTCCAGCACCGACTCGGCGGCTTTCTGCGTCTCGGCGAGGACCACGCCGACGCCTTGGGTGCCTTCCAGCAGCTTGATCACCAGGGGCGCGCCGCCGACCATCTGGATCAGGTCCGGGACGTCGTCGGGGGAGTGCGCGAAGCCGGTGATCGGCAGGCCGATGCCCTTGCGCGAGAGCAGCTGTAGCGAGCGTAGCTTGTCCCGCGAGCGGGCGATGGCCACCGATTCGTTGAGCGGGAACACGCCCATCATCTCGAACTGCCGCAGCACCGCGCAGCCGTAGAAGGTGACCGACGCGCCGATGCGCGGGATCACCGCGTCGAAGCCTTCCAGCGGCTGGCCGCGGTAATGGATCTGCGGCTTGTGGCTGGCGATGTTCATGTAGGCACGCAAGGTGTCTATCACCACCATTTCATGCCCGCGTTGTTGCCCGGCCTCCACCAGCCGACGGGTGGAATACAGGCGCGGGTTGCGCGACAGCACGGCGATTTTCATTGAGCACCTGAAAGGGCGGGGGTAACCATGATGAGGGGTTTGTCCTGGACGTAGCTCAGCGCCGGGTTGACCACCAGCTGGCCCTGTACCAGGGCCTTGGAACCGAGCAGCACGCGGTAGCGCATGGTCTTGCGGCAGGCCAGGGTGAATTCCACCGGCCAGGCGTGGTCGCCCAGGGCCAGTGTCGTGCGGATCACATAGCGGGTCTGGGACTGGCCGTTGGAGCTCTTGATGGTCTTCATCGTCACCAGCGGCGCCTCGCAGCGATGGCGGCGCTGCACCTGGGTGCCCAGGTGGGCGGTGAAGCGCACCCAGTCCTGGCCATCGCGGTGGAAGCTGACGATGTCGCTGGCGTGCAGGCTGGAGGTGCTGGCGCCGGTGTCGATCTTCGCGCGCAGGCCGACGATCCCCAGGTCGGGAAGGGCGATCCACTCGCGCAGGCCGATCACGGACAGGTGGTCGAAGGTCTTCAAGGATGGTCGTCCCAGGGTTTTGCGGCATTCTAGCAGGGCCATTGGCGCCCGCCAGGGGCCTGCCGGGAACGCCGGGCCGAGGGTAGACTGGCCAGGTTGCAGAACTGTGGATGCCAAGCGGTGAGCGAGAAAGACGACGACAAGGTGCGCCTGGACAAGTGGCTGTGGGCGGCGCGCTTCTACAAGACGCGGGCCCTGGCCAAGGCGGCCATCGAAGGTGGCAAGGTGCATTGCCGGGGCGAGCGCTGCAAGCCGGGCAAGGAACCGAAGGTGGGCGAGGAGTACGTGCTGCGCACCGGCTTCGACGAGCGCACCGTGGTGGTCCGCGCGCTGTCCGGGGTGCGCCGTGGCGCGCCCGAGGCGCAGCTGCTTTACGAGGAGACCGCCGACAGCCTCAAGCGCCGCGAGGATGCCGCCGCGCTGCGCAAGGCCGGCGCCCTGGGGGTGCAGACCGACGGTCGGCCGAGCAAGAAGCAGCGCCGCCAGCTGCTGGATTTTCTCGGCGGCGAATAAACGAAACCCCCGCCGGGGCGGGGGTTTCGTTTTCAGCGCGAGGCGTCCGTCAGGCGGATACCACACTCAGCCGATTGAGCAGCGGAATCTTCTCCAGCACCCCGAACAGCGGCGCGGTCAGCCGTGCCAGACCGGCGCTGGCCCAGGCGGCGAACGGCGTGAAGCAGCTCCAGGCCAGGGCCAGCAGGGCCATCTGCACGCCACCTATATAGTCGTCCTGGCCCCAGTGGGCGCCGGCGACCAGGCGCGGCAGCATGAACAGCAGGGCCAGGCCCCAGATCACCACCCACTGCAGCGCGGTGCGGGCGAACAGGGTGAGGAACAGCGCCCAGATCAGCAGCACCGAGGCGTGGTCGCCGGGGAAGCTGCGCGCGGACTCGTCCTTCACCTCGAACAGGGTGTTCTGCCACTGCGGGAAGAACTGCTCCAGGCGCACGGCGTCCGGCGCCACCGAGGAGATGCTCGCGTGCTGCCAGCCCAGGTGGTGGGCGATCTTGGCGTAGAGCACGCGGACCACCAGCAGCACGACCATGCTCACCAGCATGCCGAAGGTGGCGACGCGCACCTGGCTGGCCTTGAAGATCCAGTCGCCACGGATCAAAAGCAGGAGCAGGATGATCGCGACCAGGCCGTCGAACGGCCGGGTGCTGGCCACCGCCCAGATATCGCGCCAGGTCTGGTTGGTCGCCAGCGGGGCGTTGAGGGTGTGGAACAGGCTGTAGTCGAACAGGTCCATGGCCGCTCGGGTCGGCGCCCACAGCCAGAGCAGCAGCAGGGCGAGGGCCAGCAGATGGCAGGCGATGAACGGTCGCCACGACCAGGTGGCTTGGAACGGCGAAGCTTTCTCCATAAAATCGATTCCCCCTTACAGAACGACCCAGGTGCGAGCGGGTGTCGCGAAGCGCGCTGTTATAGGCCTTTGCCATCGGCTTGTCATGTATTTGTGCCTCAGCCAGCGTTGTGCCCAGCATGTCCCAGATCGATCAGAGTCAGCGTTTCATTTTCGACAACACCGACGTTCGCGGTGAAATGGTAGCGCTCGAGCGCAGTTTCGCCGAAGTGCTGGCCAAGCACCCCTACCCGCAGCCGGTCGCCCAGCTGCTCGGCGAGATGCTCGCCGCCGCGGCGCTGCTCTGCGGCACCCTGAAGTTCGACGGCCTGCTGGTGTTGCAGGCGCGCTCCAGCGGCGCCGTGCCGCTGCTCATGGTGGAATGCTCCAGCAACCGCGAAGTGCGCGGCCTGGCCCGTTACGACGAAGAGTCGGTGCGCGACAGCGCCGGCCTGCTCGACCTGATGCCCGACGGCGTGCTGACCATGACCGTCGATCCGAAGAACGGCCAGCGCTACCAGGGCATCGTGCCGCTGGAAGGCGCGAGCCTGGCCGAGTGCCTGTCGTCCTACTTCGCCACCTCCGAGCAACTGCCGACGCGCTTCTGGCTCAACGCCGACGGCCGCCACGCCCGTGGCCTGCTGCTGCAACAGCTGCCGGCCGACCGCCTGAAGGAGGCCGAGGCCCGCGAGGCCAGCTGGCAGCACGTCACCACCCTGGCCGACACCGTCACCGCCGAGGAGCTGCTGGGCCTGGACAACGAGACCCTGCTGCACCGCCTCTATCACGAGGAAAGCGTGCGCCTGTTCGACCCGCAGCCGCTGGTGTTCCGCTGCAGCTGTTCGCGCGAGCGCTCGGCCAACGCGCTGGTCAGCCTCGGCCAGGGCGACGCCGAACGCCTGCTCGGCGAGCTGGGCGGCGAGATCACCGTCGACTGCCAGTTCTGCAACCAACGCTACGTCTTCGATGGCAGCGACATCGCCCAGCTGTTCGCCGGCGGCGGCAGCGCGGCACCGTCGGAAACCCGCCATTGATCGGCGCTATTGGGGCGATAGCCGAACCTTTGGCGCTTTAGGCGGATCAGAGGCTGCACGAGAACCGTTCTTTTCTGGCATAATCCCGCGACTTTTTTCCGCTGTAGTGGGAATCAGAAGTCACTACGCAATGTTTGGAGGACTCGGCTCCGGCCGATGGGGACCCACATGACGCAAGCCAATAAAGCCGTGTACACCGATATCAGCGTTGCCCAACTGGTCGAGGAAGCCATTCGCCGCGGCGAAGGTCGCCTGGCCGACAACGGCTCGCTGGTCGTGGAAACCGGCCACCGCACCGGCCGCTCGCCCGCCGACCGCTACATCGTCGAAGAGCCCGGTAGCAAGGACTCCATCGCCTGGGGCGCGATCAACCGCCCGTTCCCGGCCGACAAGTTCGACGCCCTCTGGGATCGCGTCCAGGCCTTCAACAATGCCCAGGAACATTTCGTTTCCCACGTGCATGTAGGTTCGGCCGCCGACCATTACCTGGCGGTAAAGATGACCACCGGCACCGCCTGGCAGAACCTGTTCGGCCGCCAGTTGTTCATCAACCCGGAAACCTACAACCCGGCCGGCCGCGACGAGTGGCAGGTGCTGAACGTGGCCAACTTCGAGTGCGTGCCCGAGCGTGACGGCACCAACTCCGACGGTTGCGTGATCCTCAACTTCGCCCAGAAGAAAGTGCTGATCGCCGGCATGCGCTACGCCGGTGAAATGAAGAAGGCCATGTTCTCCGTGCAGAACTACCTGCTGCCGGAAAAGGACGTGCTGCCGATGCACTGCGCCGCCAACATCGGCGAAGCGGGCGACGTGACCCTGTTCTTCGGCCTGTCCGGCACCGGCAAGACCACCCTGTCGGCCGACGAAAGCCGTTACCTGATCGGTGACGACGAGCACGGCTGGGGCGAAGGCGTCGTCTTCAACATCGAAGGTGGCTGCTACGCCAAGTGCATCGACCTGTCCGAGAAGAACGAACCGGTCATCTGGAAAGCCATCAAGTTCGGCGCCGTGCTGGAGAACGTGGTCCTCGACGAGGAACGCACCCCGGACTACGCTGACGACCGCCTGACCCAGAACTCCCGCGCGGCCTACCCGCTGGAGCACGTCGAGAAGCGTTCGGAAGCCAACCTGGGCGGCGAGCCCAACGCGGTGATCTTCCTGACCTGCGACCTGACCGGCGTACTGCCCCCGGTGTCGATCCTGAACAACGAGCAGGCGGCCTACCACTTCCTGTCCGGCTACACCGCGCTGGTCGGTTCCACCGAAATGGGTTCGGGCGGCGGCATCAAGTCGACCTTCTCCACCTGCTTCGGCGCGCCCTTCTTCCCGCGCCCGGCCGGCGTCTACGCCGAGCTGCTGATCAAGCGCATCAAGGCCTTCGGCTCCAAGGTCTACCTGGTCAACACCGGCTGGACCGGCGGTGGCTACGGTGTCGGCAAGCGCTTCAACATCCCGACCACCCGTGGCGTGATCGCCGCCATCCAGAGCGGCGCTCTGGTCGGCGCCGAGACCGAGCACCTGGGCATCATCAACCTGGACGTGCCGAAGCTCGTTCCGGGCGTCGAGACCAACCTGCTCAACCCGCGCAACACCTGGGAAGACAAGGCTGCCTACGACGAAGCCGCCAAGGGCCTGGCCAGCAAGTTCATCGAGAACTTCAAGAAGTTCGACGTGAGCGACGCCATCAAGAACGCCGGCCCGCAGCTGTAAGCGCGCCCGTTCCGCGAAAGAGCCGCCTTCGGGCGGCTTTTTCTTTTGTGGAGCGCTGCCCGGCTATGTGCGGCGCCGGTGCCGCGCGTGCCTCCGCATCGGCGTAGGAGCGGGCCACGCCCGCGATTCGCGCGCATGGCGCGCTCCTACGGACGTACCGGGCCGTAGAACCGCCGAAATCCGCTTCGCGAGCAAGCTCGCTCCTACAATGGCTGTCCCTAGCATGGAGCTTCCGCCCCATGACAGGTAAGGGAGATACCCGCATGCACGACACCCTCGAACGCGTCTTCGGTTTCCGCCAGTTCCGCCCCGGCCAGGAGGCGGCGGTCGGCGCCGTGCTGGCCGGGCGCTCGGCGGCGGCGATCTTCCCCACCGGCTCCGGCAAGTCGCTGTGCTATCAGCTGCCGGCGCTGCTGCTGCCGCACCTGACCCTGGTGGTGTCGCCGCTGATCGCGCTGATGCAGGACCAGCTGGCGTTCCTCGACCGCCACGGCATCGCCGCCGCCAGCATCGACTCGGCGCAGAGCCGCGAGCAGGTGGCGCGGACCATGGCCCGCGCCCGCAGCGGCGAACTGAAGGTGCTGATGATCTCGGTGGAACGCCTGAAGAACGAGCGCTTCCGCAACTTCATCGGCGAGGTGCCGATCTCCCTGCTGGTGGTCGACGAGGCCCACTGCATCTCCGAGTGGGGCCACAACTTCCGCCCCGACTACCTGAAGCTGCCGGACTACCAGAAGCAGTTCCGCATTCCCCAGGTGCTGCTGCTGACCGCCACCGCGACCCCGGCGGTGATCGCCGACATGCGCGCCAAGTTCGCCATCGCCGAGGCCGACGTGGTCACCACCGGCTTCTACCGCGCCAACCTCAACCTGCAGGTGGAACCGGTGCCCGGCGCCGCCAAGCGCGCCCGCCTGCTGGCCTGGCTGGGGCCGCGCGACGGCCAGCCGAGCATCGTCTACGTGACCCAGCAGAAGACCGCCGAAGAGATCGCCGCGCACCTCTCCGAGCGCGGCGTGCCGGCGCGCGCCTACCACGCCGGGATGGACCACGCCGAGCGCGAGGGCATCCAGAAGCGCTTCATGGCCGGCCAGCTGAACTGCATCGTCGCGACCATCGCCTTCGGCATGGGCATCGACAAGAGCGACATCCGCAACGTGGTGCACTTCGACCTGCCCAAGTCGGTGGAGAACTACAGCCAGGAGATCGGCCGCGCCGGGCGCGACGGCCAGCCGTCGGACTGCCTGGTGCTGGCCAACCGCGACAGCCTCAGTGTGCTGGAGAACTTCGTCTACGGCGACACTCCGGAGCGCGAGGGCATCCGCAGCGTGCTGGAGGAGATCGCGGTGGCGCCCAACGGCCAGTGGGAGCTGATGCTGACCGCGCTGTCGGACCAGTCGAACATCCGCCAGCTGCCGTTGAAGACGCTGCTGGTGCAACTGGAGCTGCGCGGCATCATCGCCCCGCGCTTCGCCTATTTCGCCGAGTACCGTTTCAAGAACCTGATCGAGCCGGACGCCCTGCTTGGCCATTTCGAGGGCGAGCGGCGGCAGTTCGTCGAGGCCATCCTCAGTTGCTCGGCGCGGGCGCGCACCTGGTCGACCCTGGACTTCGACACCCTCTACCAGCGCCACGGCGCCGAGCGCGCGCGGGTGGTGACGGCCCTGGACTACTTCCAGGAGCGCGGCTGGATCGAGCTGGAAAGCAAGCAGATGACCGAGGTCTACGCGGTGCGCGAGGCGGGCTTCGACCTGGATGCGCTGAGCGACGAGCTGTACGCCTACTTCAAGCGCCACGAAGCCAGCGAGATCGCCCGCATCGGCGCCATGCTGGAGCTGTTCGCCAGCGCCGAGTGCCTGAGCTGGCGCCTGGCCCGCTACTTCGGCGACGAGCAGGCGCCGCCGCGCTGCGGGCATTGCTCGGTGTGCGCCGGGCGCGTCGCGCACCTGCCCGAGCCACCGGCGCTGGCGCCGCTGCACGGGCAGACGCTGCAGAGCCGCTGCGCCGCGTTCATCGACAAGTACCGGGGCGCGCGCGGCGCCGAGCCGAGCGTCGACTGCGTGACGCGGTTCCTCTGCGGCATCAGCGTGCCGGTATTCACCCGCCTGCGGGCGCGCACGCTCCCCGGCTACGCGACGCTGGAAGACTACCCCTACGCGCAGGTGCGCGACTGGGTGCAAGCCCAGCGCTAGGCGGCGGCCCAGACCAGCGCGGCCTGGCCCTTCGGCTCGTCGAGCTGCCACAGCTCGCCGCGCTCGATGCGGAAGTGCGTGCCGTCCTTGCGGATGCGCGTGCCGGCGTAGCCTTCGGCGAAACCGCGGGCGCGCACCGAGGCGAGGATGGCGTCGCGGTCGGCCTGGGCTTCGGCGTCGGCGCTGAACCGCGAGGGCAGGCCGATGAACTCCTCCTCGCTGTAGCCGAAGGCCCGACGTGCGGCCGCGTTGACGTAGATGAAGCGCGGGTCCGGCCCGGCGTCGTGGGCCAGCAGGGCGAACGGCGCCCGTTCGTGCAGCCAGCGCAGGCGCTCGGCCGGCTCGCCCTGGTAGGTGTCGGCGCCGATGCCGCGCCCGTGCAGGCGCTGGTAGGCGGCGTCTATCTGCTGCAGGAGTTGCAGGGCGTGGTCGCTGGGCATGGTCACTCCGCTGGCCGGGGATGGCGCCGGCATTGAGCCGCAGCCCGGCGCCGGGGTCAACCGGCAGCGCCGGTAACGCCCGCCGGTCGCCGGCAAGACTAAAGGTCGGCGGTGTGATGGCGTCCCGCCTTGTAGGGTGTGGGGAGGAGATTTCCTCCTAGACTCAGCAAGGCGTGTCCGCCAATCGGCCGAGGAGCCCTCATGTCTGTCGAGCACCTGGATGTCCTGATCGTCGGCGCCGGCCTGTCCGGAATCGGCGCCGCGTACCACCTGATGAAACACTGCCCGGGCAAGACCTTCGCCCTGCTCGAAGGCCGCGAGGCCATGGGCGGCACCTGGGACCTGTTCCGCTATCCGGGCATCCGCTCCGACTCGGACATGTACACCCTGGGCTACAACTTCAAGCCCTGGACCGACCCCAAGGCCATCGCCGACGGCCCGTCGATCCGCCACTACATCGAGGACACCGCGCGGGAAAACGGCATCGACATGAAGATCCGCTACCGCCACCGCGTGCTCAAGGCCGACTGGTGCAGCGACAGCGCGCGCTGGCAGCTGAGCGTGCAGCGCGGCGACGACCCCGAGCCGATCCGCATGAGCGCGCAGTTCCTGCTGATGTGTACCGGCTACTACCGCTACGAGGCCGGCTTCACCCCCGAATTCAAGGGCCGCGAAAGCTTCCGCGGGGAGGTCATCCACCCGCAGCTGTGGCCGGAAGGCTTCGACTACGCCGACAAGCGCGTGGTGGTCATCGGCAGCGGCGCCACCGCCGTGACCCTGGTGCCCTCGCTGACCGACAAGGCGCGCCACGTCACCATGCTGCAGCGCTCGCCGTCCTACGTGATCAGCCTGCCGCAGAAGGACCCGATCTCCAATTTTCTTCGCCGCTTCCTCCCCGAGACCTGGGTCTACCGCCAGGCGCGGGCGCGCAACGTGACCATGCAGATGATCTTCTTCATGCTCTCCAAGGCCTTCCCCGGCGTGGTGCGCAAGGCCCTGCTCGGGCTGGCGAAGCACCAGCTGGGCAAGGACTTCGACATGCGCCACTTCAGCCCGCGCTACAAGCCGTGGGACGAGCGCGTGTGCTGCGTGCCGGATGGCGACCTGTTCAAGGCGCTGCGCAAGGGCAAGGCCTCGGTGGTCACCGAGCACATCGACAGCTTCTGCGAGAAGGGCATCCGCCTGAAGTCCGGCGAGGTGCTGGAGGCCGACGTCATCGTCACCGCCACCGGCCTCGACCTGGTGATGTTCGGCGGCGCCGAGCTTTCGATCGACGGCCAGCCGTTCCAGGTCAACCAGAGCATGGGCTACCGCGGCATCATGCTGCGCGACCTGCCCAACCTGGCCGCCGTGGTCGGCTACACCAACGCCAGCTGGACGCTCAAGGCCGACCTTTCCAGCGAATACTTCTGTCGCCTGATCAACCACCTGGACGCCGTCGGCATGCGCCAGTGCACGCCGCGCGCCGGCGCCGGGCAGGTGAAGGAAGAGCCGTTCCTCAACCTCAACTCCGGCTACATCAAGCGCGCCGCCGACAAGATGCCCAAGCAGGGCGACCGCACGCCTTGGAAGCTCTACCAGAACTACGCGCTGGACCTGGCGCTGCTGCGCCACGGCAAGGTCGAGGACGGCTACCTGGTGTTCTCCTCGCCGCGCGAAGGGGCCCGCGACGAGGCGTCGTTGCAGGCGGTGTGAGTTTTCGATGATTCCGATCAGGAAAACCGCCTGAAGCGCGAGCCAGGGCGGTTTACCATGACGGCCTTTTTCCCGCCGTCATCGAAAGGAACGCACCATGCACATCGACGAAGCCATCCGCAGCCGCCGCGCGATCAAGGGTTACGACGCCAGCTTCAGCCTCAGCCGCGAAGAGAAAGACGAGCTGCTGCAACTGGCCCTGCTCGCGCCCTCGGCGTTCAACCTGCAGCACGTTCGCGCCGTCGAGGTCAGCGACCCGCAGCTGCGCGCGCACATCCGCGAAGTGGCCTGGGGCCAGGCGCAGGTGACCGACGCTTCGATGCTGGTGGTGGTCTGCGCCCAGCTCGACAGCTGGGAACGGAACGCCCGCCGCGTCTGGGACGGCGCACCCCAGGAAGTGCAGGACTACATGGCCGGCGCGATCGACGGCTACTACCGCGGCAAGCCCCAGGTGCAGCGCGACGAAACCATGCGCAGCTGCGGCCTGTTCGCCCAGACCCTGATGCTCGCCGCGCGCGGCAAGGGCCTGGACTCCTGCCCGATGGACGGCTTCGACTTCGACGCCGTGGCCAAGCTGATCAACCTGCCGGACAACCACGTGATCGGCCTGATGGTCGCGGTCGGCAAGCAGACCGTCGCGGCCAAGCCGCGCGTGGGCAAGCTGGCGCTGGACGAGGCGGTGATCCGCGATCGGTTCTGAACCTTAGCGGCCAGCCAACGAACGCGCCCCAGGGCGCGTTCTGCTTTTCAGGGGATCGAGGAGGGCGCCTGGTTTTCGCTCGCGAACCTTTGTTCCGTACA
>NZ_JARJLT010000396.1 GCF_029335315.1 Pseudomonas citronellolis | reverse complement strand
GACGACGGCCCCGGCAACGCCGCCCAGCGCCGCTCGCTGCGCGACCTGATCCGCGACTACCAGCTGGCCGGGCGCGAGCGCCGGCTGCGCATCCGCGCCGACTCGAAGCTGGTCGGCATGACCCTCGGCGAAGTGCAGCTGCGCACCGAGCGCGGCACCAACGTGATCGCCATCGAACGCCTGGCGCGCTTCCGCCTGAAGATTCTCAGCCCCGGCGCCGACGTGGTGCTGCAGGCCAGCGACGTGCTGCTGGTGGACATTTACCAGCCGGGCATGGACCTGCTGGCCCTGTACCACGAATACGGCCTGGAGCCGCTGAGCCTGCACGGCGACTACTTCACCGAGCGCGCCCACGAGGTGGGCATGGCCGAGGTGACCCTGCCGCCGGAGTCGGCGCTGCTGGGCAAGAGCGTGCTGGAACTGGGCTTCCGCAGCCAGTACGGGCTCAACGTGGTGGGCCTGCGGCGCAACCGCGAAGCCCTGGTGGAGGGCCTGCTGGAGGCCAAGCTGAAGGTCGGCGACACCCTGCTGGTGGTGGGCGCCTGGAAGGACATCCGCCAGCTCCAGGGCCAGGGCCGCGACTTCCTGGTGCTGAGCCTGCCGGCCGAGGTGGACGAAGCCGCGCCGGCGGCCAGCCAGGCGCCCTACGCGCTGTTCAGCCTGGGGGTGATGGTGCTGCTGATGGTCAGCGGCCTGGTACCCAACGTGCTCGCCGCGCTGATCGCCTGCCTGCTGATGGGCGCCAGCCGCTGCATCGACATGGACAGCGCCTACCGCGCCATCCACTGGCAGAGCCTGGTGCTGATCGTCGGCATGCTGCCGTTCGCCCTGGCCCTGCAGAAGACCGGCGGCATCGCCCTGGCGGTGCAGGGCCTGGTGGCCGCCCTGGGCGGCGCCGGGCCGTACCTGATCCTCGCCAGCCTGTTCCTGCTCACCGCGCTGATCGGCCTGTTCATCTCCAACACCGCCACCGCCGTGCTCATGGCCCCGGTGGCGATCGCCACGGCCAAGGCCCTGGGCGCCGAGCCGGAGCCCTTCGCGATGATTGTCGCGCTGGCGGCCTCGGCGGCGTTCATGACACCGATCTCCTCGCCGGTGAACACCCTGGTGCTCGGCCCCGGGCACTATCGCTTCGGCGATTTCGTCAAGGTCGGGGTGCCCTTCACCCTGCTGGTGATGATCGTCAGCGTGTTGCTGGTACCCTGGCTGCTGCCGCTGCACTGAACGAACAAGGAAGCCCCATGGAAGTGAGCAAGACCAAGAGCAGTTTCTACCGCCGCCTGTACGTCGCCTGGCTGGTCGACAGCGGCCAGGCCAGCAGCGTGCCGGCGCTGATGGAAGTCACCGGCATGCCCCGCCGCACCGCCCAGGACACCCTGGCGGCGCTGGCCGACCTGGACATCGACTGCGCCTTCGAGCAGCACGATGGCGAGCGCAACAACGCCGGGCACTACCGCATCCGCGACTGGGGCGCCATCGACCCGCGCTGGATCGAGACGAACCTGGCGAAGATCAAGGCGATCCTCGAATACCCCTGAATCGCCCTGCCTCCGTAGATACCGTGTCAGTTACCCCCGAGCAAGGGCCAGAGCCGGATTGAAGGGCTGGCCCGATTTGAGGACGCCGTAGGCGATCTGCAGCAGCTTGCGCATGGCCGCGCAGACGATTTGTTTGCCGGTCTTGCCGTTCTTCTGCAATCTCATGCGTAGCGCTTGTATCGGCTCGTTGTGGCGCATGGCGCTGATGGCCGGCATGTACA
>NZ_JARJLT010000395.1 GCF_029335315.1 Pseudomonas citronellolis | reverse complement strand
CAGAGCCTGGTACTCGCGGTGGAACTGGGGTTGCTGGCGCAGCGCTGGCGGCAACGCTGGCCCGAGCTGCGCCTGAGCCTGCCGCGCGGCGGCACCTGGCCGCTGCTCAGCTGGCCGCAAGCCCTGCAGGACGCATTGGACGGCGTACTGGAAACGGCGGTCGAGTGGCAGCAGGACGCCGCCATCGTTCTGGAACCGCGCCTGGAGCGCGGCCTTTTGCGCATCGACCTGAGCGGCGACGACACCCAGGCCCGGCGCTGGCTGCCGCAGGCGCTGCGCGCAGCCCAGCGCCTGGCCGCCTGGCAGGGCGGACGCCTGCTCTGGCGGGTCAGCGGGGCGCGCTGGCGCCTGCGCCTGAGCCTGCCGCTCAGCCCTTCCAGGCGCTGACGAAGGCCGCCGGGTCCAGCGGCGCTGGCTGGCGCAGCTCGCCCATGGGCGTGCCCAGGTAGATGAAGCCGACGATGCGCTCGTTGGCGGCAAGGCCCAGCCCCTCGCGCACGACCGGGTCGAAAGCCATCGCGCCGGTGCGCCACATTGCCCCCAGCCCCTCGACGAAAGCCGCCTGCACCACCCCGTAGGTGGCGCAACCCGCCGCCAGCAACTGCTCGATCTCCGGCACCTTGGGGTGATCCTGCAGGCGCGCGATGGCCACCACCAGGGTCGGTGCGCGCAGCGGCATGGCGCGGGCCTTGGCCAGGGCCTCGGGGCTGGCGTCGGGCTGCTCGTGACTCAGCGCGCGGGCGAACAGCTCACCCAGTTGCTGGCGCGCGTCCCCCTCGACGGTGAGGAAGCGCCACGGCCGCAGCTGGCCGTGGTCCGGCGCGCGCAGGGCGACGCGGAACAGCCGGTCGAGCTGCTCGGCTCTGGGCGCCGGCTCGCCCAGGCGGGCATGGGATACACGATTGAGCAGCGCTGCGTAAGCCTCCATGGGCTACCTCCGGCAAGACACAAAGACGCCATTGTAGACGCAAAGGCTTCTCATCCGCCTGGCCATCGCTCGGCGGTTCGACGGGGAAGCGGGCCGGGAAGGCAACCGCAGGAGCGCGTCATGCGCACGACTCGCGGGCCTGGCCCGCCCCCAACCGGTCAGGCGCCCTGTACACCCGACCGCCTTCGGCTCAGGCCACCCGCTCCGGCGACGGCGTGATGATCGGCTGCAACGGCGGCGTCAGCGGTGGCAGCCCGTAGGCCGCGCGCGCCGTGTCGCAGTTGGGGTTGTGCTGGCCGTCGATCCAGGACGCCTCGAACTCCCGGCAGGTGCTGGAGCGATGCTCGTAGACCGTGCAGCGCACGCCGCAGCCGACCTCGCCGAGCAGGCCGGTGCAGCGCACCGGCTTGACCTCGGTGCCGCGCATCGCGGCGTGGTGCGGGCTGATCTGCACCACCAGCTCGTCGGGCACACTGCCGCCGGCGGAACGGCATTCACCCCAGTAGAAGGACACACGGAAATGCGCGCAGCAGGCGCCGCAGTTCAAACACGGATTGTCAGTGGACATGATGTGCGAATGCACCAGAAGAAACCGGCGAGCGCCGGCGGGCTGCGCTGGATTCTATCCATTCCGCCGACGTTTGGAAGAGCCCCCGAGGTGCGCTGCGTTCCACGCCGACGACGGGTAGAATGGCCGGTTCATGCCCCCTGAGTCCGCTCCATGGCGCTGCCGACCCTACGCACCCTCGGTTACATCATCGGCCTGTTCCTGATTACCCTGGCGGTAGCCATGCTGGTGCCCATGGCCACCCTGCTCTACTACCACCGCGCACAGGAGCTTTCGCCCTACATCTGGTCGAGCCTGATCACCTTCAGCGCCGGCCTGGGCCTGGTCCTGCCCGGACGCCCGGAGCAGGTGCACCTGCGCCCGCGGGACATGTACATGCTCACGGTGTCGAGCTGGGTGATCGTCTGCTTCTTCTCCGCCCTGCCCTTCGTCATCGCCCGCCACATGAGCGTCACCGACGCCATCTTCGAGAGCATGTCGGGCATCACCGCCACCGGCTCCACGGTGCTCAGCGGGCTGGACAAGATGTCCCCGGGCATCCTCATCTGGCGCTCGATGCTGCACTGGCTGGGCGGCATCGGCTTCATCGGCATGGCCGTGGCGATCCTGCCGATGCTGCGCATCGGCGGCATGCGCCTGTTCCAGACCGAGTCCTCGGACCGCAGCGACAAGGTCATGCCGCGCTCGCACATGGTCGCCAAGTACATAGTCGCGGTGTACGTCGGCATCACCATCCTCGGCACCCTGGCCCTGTGGTGGGCCGGCATGGGTCTGTTCGACTCGCTGAACCACGCCATGTCGGCGATCTCCACCGGCGGCTTCTCCACCTCCGACCAGTCCCTGGCCAAGTGGCACCAGCCGGCGGTGCACTGGGTGGCGGTAGTGATCATGATCCTCGGCAGCCTGCCCTTCGCCCTCTACGTCGCCACCCTGCGCGGGCACCGCAAGGCGTTGTTCAAGGACCACCAGGTGCGCGGTTTCCTCGGCCTGCTGCTGTTCACCTGGCTGGTGATGGGCACCTGGTACGCCTTCAATTCCGATTTGTCCTGGCAGGACGCCATGCGCATCGTCGCGGTGAATGTCACCTCGGTGGTCACCACCACCGGCTTCGCCCTGAGCGACTACAGCCTGTGGGGCCACTTCTCGATCATGGTGTTCTTCTACCTGGGCTTCATCGGCGGCTGCTCCGGCTCCACCGCCGGCGGCCTGAAGATCTTCCGCTTCCAGGTGGCCTACATCCTCCTCAAGTCGAGCCTGTACCAGCTCATCCACCCGCGCGCGGTGCTGCGCCAGAGCTACAACGGTCACCGCCTGGACGAGGAGATCGTGCGCTCGATCCTGACCTTCTCGTTCTTCTTCGGCGCCACCGTCGGCGCCCTCGGCCTGGCCCTGACCTTCCTCGGCCTGGACTGGATGACCGCGCTGACCGGCGCCGCCAGCACCGTCTCCGGCGTCGGTCCGGGCATGGGCCCGGTGATCGGGCCTTCGGGCAACTTCGAGTCGCTGCCGGACGCCGCCAAATGGCTGCTGTGCGGCGGCATGCTCGCCGGGCGCCTGGAAATCCTCACCGTGCTGGTGCTGTTCACCCCGGCCTTCTGGCGCCACTGACGGCGCTCAGCTGACGATTCCGGCGGCGATGTTGATGCTCAGGCCGAGGATCGCCGTGTTGTACAGGAAGCAGATGATCGACTGCGCCAGGGCCACCCGGCGCAGCGCCGGCGAGGCGATGGCCACGTCGGAGGTCTGCACGGCGACGCTGATGGTGTAGGAGAAGTAGGCGAAGTCCCAGTAGTCCGGCTGCCGGTCGCGGTCGGGGAACTGCAGCGGCGGGCTTGGCGCCGTGTAGTACATGCGCGCGTAGTGCATGCTGAAGATGGTGCCGATGAGGAACCAGGAGCCCAGCACCGTGCTGCCGGTAAAGGCGTAGCGCAGCAGCTTCTCGCCGCCCTGCAGCTCCCGCGCGCCGGCCAGTTCGAAGACGATCGCGACCAGGCTGGCGATGGCCGCCGCGCTGACCAGCACCAGCACCGCACGGGCATTCTCGTCCTCGATGGCGGCCAGGTCGCGCACCTGCTCCGCGCGCGAACGCAGGGCGAGCAGCGCGATCAGTAGCACATAGCCCCAGGCCGTGAGGTTCCAGCCGGCCAGCACCCGTATCAGCGTCGGCAGGCGATAACAGGCCAGCCCCAGCGCCACGCCGGCGACGCAGGCGAGGATCAGGCGCGGGTGGGTATGCAACAGGGCACGGCTGAACAGCATGGGGAACTCCGGCGGCGGGCCTGGGCTGAGCCTAGCTCAGTAGGGTGCGGGGCGCAGGCGCTGGGCGAATTCGTCGAGCTGCTTCTGTTCCTGCTTGTCCGCCAGCAGCCGGGCTTCCTCGCGGTAGCGCTCGACCAGCTTGCGCAGGCCTTCCAGCCGCGCGTACTTCTCGGCCCAGGCGGCGCGGGCCTTGTCGACCACGTCCTGGTGCCAGGCGAGGCTGCGGTTCTGTTGCTCGACGGCGGTTTCCAGCTGCGCCAGGAAGCGCTGGTAGTCGAGCAGCCACTGGCCGCTGACGCCCTGCTTGCCACGTTCGATCCACTGGTTCTGGTAGTCGGCGCGGAAGCGCTCCAGCTCGGCCAGCTTGCGTTGCGCCTGGAGCATCTGGTTCTGCGCCAGGCCGAGCTGGCGCGCGACCTCGCGTTCGGCCTTCAGGGCCATTTCCACCACCGGGGCGAGGCGGTCGGCGCGCTGGCTCATGACCGCCCCCGGCAGATGTGCGTGTCAGTCATCCGCGCGCGCCTCAACCGGCCTTGCCGCTGAGTACCGCGTCCAGCAGCAGCGCGCTGTCTTCCAGGCTCTGGCTTTCGCTCAGGCCCTGGCGGAGGAACTGGCGCATCACCGGGAAACGCTGGATGGCCAGGTCGGTCTCGGCGTCGCCACCGGCGACGTAGGCGCCGACGCTGATCAGGTCGCGGCTCTGCTGGTAGCGCGACCACAGCTGCTTGAAGCGCTGGGCGTGCTGCAGCTGTTCGGGGCTGGTGACCTGCGGCATCACCCGGCTGATCGAGGCCTCGATGTCGATGGCCGGGTAGTGGCCTTCCTCGGCCAGCCGGCGCGACAGCACGAAGTGGCCGTCGAGCACGCCACGGGCGGCGTCGGCGATCGGGTCCTGCTGGTCGTCGCCTTCGCTGAGCACGGTGTAGAAGGCGGTGATCGAGCCGCCGCCCTTCTCGCCGTTGCCGGCGCGCTCGACCAGGCGCGGCAGCTTGGCGAACACCGACGGCGGGTAGCCCTTGGTCGCCGGCGGCTCGCCGATGGCCAGGGCGATCTCGCGCTGGGCCTGGGCGAAGCGGGTCAGCGAGTCCATCAGCAACAGGACGTTCTTGCCCTTGTCGCGGAAGTATTCGGCGATGCGCGTGCAGTACATGGCCGCGCGCAGGCGCATCAGCGGCGCGTCGTCGGCCGGCGAGGCGACCACCACGGAGCGCTTGAGGCCCTCCTCGCCGAGGATGTGCTCGATGAACTCCTTCACCTCGCGGCCCCGCTCGCCGATCAGACCGACCACGATGATGTCGGCCTTGGTGTACTTGGTCATCATCCCCAGCAGCACCGACTTGCCCACGCCAGTGCCGGCGAACAGGCCCAGGCGCTGGCCGCGGCCGACGGTGAGCAGCGAGTTGATCGAGCGGATGCCGACGTCCATCGGTTCGTGGATCGGTTCGCGCTTGAGCGGGTTGATGGTCGGACCGTCGATCGGCACCCAGTCCTCGGCGCGCATCCCGCCCTTGCCGTCCAGGGCGCGGCCGACGCCGTCGAGCACCCGGCCGAGCATCGACATGCCCATCGGCAGCCGGCCGCTGTCGGGCAGCGGCACCACGCGGGCGCCGGGGGCAATACCGGCGAGGCTACCCACCGGCATGAGGAATATCTTGCTGCCGGAGAAGCCCATGACCTCGGCCTCCACCTGCACGGAGTGATAGCCGCCGTCGTTGATCACCATGCAGCGGCTACCCACCGCCGCCTGCAGGCCTTCGGCCTCCAGGGTGAGGCCGACCATGCGCAGCAGGCGGCCCTCCACCACCGGCTGCGCCGGCAGCTTGGCGGCCTCGAAATAACCTTCCAGGCGCTTGGCGAAGCTGACCCGGTCAAGGCGCATGGGGCGCGTCCAGGTCCAGGTGCAGGTCGGCTTCCGGCGCGTGGGTGGCCTGGTCGCGCTGCTGCTCGAAGAGCTGCTTGGTGATCTGCGCCAGGCGCGTCTCGATGCTGGCGTCGACCCGCGAATGCTCGGTCTCGATGCGGCAGCCGCCGGGCAGCAGTTGCTCGTCCTCGAGGATTCGCCAGCTTTCTTCGTGGCGGTCGCGCAGCGCCTTGACCAGCTCGAAGTCCTGCGGATTGACGTGGATGCGCACGTTCGAGGTGCCCATCGGCAGCAGCTTGAGGGCTTCGCGCAGAACCTGGCGCAGCTGGCTGGAGTCGGTTTCCAGCTCGCGCTGGATGACCTGCCGCGCCACCTGGCCGACCAGGTTGACGAGCATCTGCTCGATCATCCGGTCCTGCTCGGCGATCGGTTCGAACAGCTGGCCCATCAGCGTTTCCAGGCCCGCCAGGCGTTCCTGGAGGACCGCCTCGGCCTCTTGCCGGGCCTTGAGCTGGCCGGCGTGGAAGCCGTCCTTCTCGCCGGTGCTGAAGCCTTCGTTGTAGGCGTCCTGGCGGATCGCCTCGAGCTCCTCGAGCGTCAGCGGTTTGACTTCCTCGACGGGGACTTCCTCCACCGCCGGCGGTTCCACCACTTCCGGTTCCGGCTCGGGCTGCGGTGGCAGCTCCACCACCGGATCGAAGCTGGGCAGCGACCAGCGATCGAAGGCGCTGACGTCGCGGGCGCGGATCAGGCCATCGGCCTCGTCGCCCTTGGGTTTCGCGGGACCACTCACTTAGATCATCTCCTCGCCACCCTTGCCGCCGAGCACGATCTCGCCGGAATCGGCCATGCGCCGAGCGATGGTGAGGATTTCCTTCTGCGCGCCCTCCACTTCGCTGACGCGCACCGGGCCACGGGCCTCGAGGTCGTCGCGCAGCAGTTCGGCGGCACGCTTGGACATGTTGCGGAAGATCTTCTCGCGGATGCCTTCGTCCGAGCCCTTCAGGGCCAGCACCAGGATGTCCGAGGACACCTCGCGCAGCAGCGCCTGGATGCCGCGGTCGTCGACGTCGGCGAGGTTGTCGAAGACGAACATCAGGTCCTCGATCTGCCCCGAGAGGTCTTCGTCGACATCGCGAATGGCGTCCATCAGCGCGCCCTCCACCGAGCTGTCGAGGTAGTTCATGATGTCGGCCGCGCGCTTCACCCCGCCCATGGTGGTGCGGGTGGCGTTGGCGTTGCCGGCGAACTGTTTCTCGAGGATCAGGTTGAGTTCCTTCAGCGCCGAGGGCTGCACGGTGTTCAGCGAGGACACGCGCAGGACGATGTCCAGGCGCACCTTGTGGTCGAAGTGGTTGAGCACTTCGGCGGCCTGGTCCGGGTCCAGGTAGGCGACCACGATGGCCTGGATCTGCGGGTGCTCGTAGCGGATGACGTCGGCCACGGCGCGTGGCTCCATCCACTTCAGGCTGTCCAGGCCGCTGGTGTTGCCACCGAGCAGGATGCGGTCGATGAGGTTGTTGGCCTTGTCCTCGCCCAGGGCCTGGGTGAGCATCTTGCGGATGTAGCTGTCGGCGCCGACGCCCAGGCTGGTCTGGTCGCCGACCACATCGACGAACTCGCTCATCACCTGCTCGACCTGCTCGCGATGCACGTTGCGCATCTGCGCCATGGCCACGCCGACCTTCTGCACTTCCTTCGGGCCCATGTGGCGCAGCACCTGCGCGGCATCGGTCTCGCCGAGGGACAGCAGGAGGATGGCGGCCTTGTCGACCTTCGTCAGCTTGGCGTTCAACCGGGTCTCGCTCATACCGCATCACTCATCGGAGTTGATCCAATCCTTCACGACCTGGGCCACCCGGCCCGGGTCCTGAGCCACCAGGCTCTTGATCGCGTTCAGCTGCGCATCGTACCCCTCGCTGGGGCTGGGCAACAGGATGCTCGGCGGACCGCCGAGGCTCACCCGGTCGTCGGCCAGCTCGCCATCCAGGCCGGCCATCTCGCCGAGGCCCATGTCGCCGCCGGCGCCGACGCCGCCCACCAGGGCCTTGCTCTTGTTGCCGCTGAGGTTGTTCAGCACCGGACGCAGCACGCCGAACACCAGCACCAGGATGAAGACGATGCCCAGCACCTGCTTGACGATGTCCCAGAACCACGGCTGCGAGTAGAACGGCGGCGCGGCCACGTCCAGGTTCTGTTCCGGGGCGAAGGGCGCGTTGATCACGCTGACGCTGTCGCCACGGCTGGCGTCGTAGCCCACGGCGTCCTGCACCAGGCGGGTGAAGCGCGCCAGTTCGTCGGCGCTCCAGGCCTTGTGGCTGACCTCGCCGGTCTTCGGGTCGGCGAGCATGTGGTCGTCCAGCACCACCGCCACCGACAGCCGGCGCAGGCGGCCCTGCTGCTGCTTGGTGTAGCTGATGGAACGGTCCAACTCGTAGTTGCGGGTGTTCTGCTCGCGCTTGTCGGTCGGGTACGGCGCCAGCACCGGGCGACCGGTCTTCGGGTCGATGATGGTCTGGCCGTTGGCGTCCTTCAGCGGCTGGCCGGGCGCGACGAATTCAGCGCCGGCGTTCTGCCCGGTCTGCTGCGGCGCGCTGGCCGGCGCCGGCGGCTGGTTCGACAGTGCGCCGGGCACGCCTTGCGGGCCGTTGCTGTTCTGCCGTTCCTCGTTGTTCACCTGCTCGCTGCGCAGGGCCGGCTGGTCCGGGTTGTAGGATTCGGCGGTGGATTCCACGGCGCTGAAGTCGACGTCGGCGGACACCTCGGCCTTGTAGCGGCCGTCGCCCAGCACCGGCTGCAGGATGCTGTGCACGCGCTGGGTGAACATGCCTTCCATGCGCCGGGTGTAGTCGAACTGCTTGCCGGCCATGGTCAGCTCGGAAAGCTCCTGCTGGTCGGAGAGCAGGTTGCCCTTCTGGTCGACCACGGTGACCTGGGACTTGTCCAGTTCCGGCACGCTGGTCGCCACCAGGTTGACGATCGCCAGCACCTGGCTGGGCTCCAGGTTGCGCCCCGGATACAGCTCGACCAGCACCGAGGCGCTGGGCTTGCGCTCGTCGCGGACGAACACCGAGCTCTTCGGGATCGCCAGGTGCACGCGCGCGCCCTTGACGTTGTTGAGGCTGGAGACGGTGCGCGCCAGCTCGCCTTCCAGGCCGCGACGGTAGTTGGTCGCTTCCATGAACTGGCTGGTGCCGAGGGTCTGTTCCTTGTCGAGGATCTCGAAGCCGACGTTGTTGTCGGTGGGCGCCAGGCCCGCGCCGGCGACTTTCATGCGCGCGCGGCCGAGGTCGTCGGCCTTGACCAGCAGGGCGCCGGAATTGGGCTCGATCTTGTAGCCGATGTCGGCGGCGTTCAGCGCGTCGACCACCTTGTTCGCGTCGACGCCATTGAGGCTGCCGTACAGCGGCTTGTAGTCCGGCTGCTGCGACCAGAGCACCATGCCGAAGCCGATGGCGATGCTCGCCGCCAACCCGACCAGCAGGCCGACCTGACGCAGCACCGGCATGTCGGCGAGGTTCTCGAGGAACTGCAGGCCCATCAGCGGCTTCTTCAGCATCTCGGCGGCGCCAGCCTTGGCGGGTACCTGGTTGTCCACAGTGGCTTCAGCCATGACCTATCTACCCCGTCGCTCAGATGGGCATCTGCATGATGTCCTGGTACGCCTGGACGATCTTGTTGCGTACCTGGGTCATGGCCTGGAAGGACACGCTGGCTTTCTGCGAGGCGATCATCACATCGGTCAGGTCGACGTTGCTCTGGCCGACCTCGAAGGCGTTGGCCATGTCGCTGGCGGCCTGCTGGGTGGAGTTCACCTTGTTCACCGCCTGCCCGAGCATGTCCGAGAAGCTCGGCGCGCCGACGTTGGCGACCTCGCCCTGGACGCCGGCGAGCGGCTTGGCCTTGGCCATGGCGTCCATCTGCATGGAGCGCATTTCCAGCAACAGGCGGTTGAACTCGATACCCTGACTCATGTGCTTCCCCTCTGAACTACATGCCGTGGCTTTTTTGACGCCGGCGGCGCTTTGACAGAGGGATTTGCAACAAGGGTGCCAGCTTTCTGGAGCCCCCTATCGGCGCGGCCTGGGGCGATTTCCTGAACAATCTGGCGACGGCCACCCGGCGGCGCCAAAGAAAAGGCCCGCGCAAGGCGGGCCCGGGAGGGGATCACGGTGCCACTCAACTGGCGTACAGGTAGGCCTCGACGTCCATCCCGGCGTCACGCATCTGCGCCAGCTTGTAACGCAGGGTACGCGGGCTGATGCCCAGGCGTTCGGCGGCTTCCTTGCGGCGGCCGCGCTCGCTGCGCAGGGTGTCGATGATCATCTGGAACTCGCGGCGGCGCAGGTCTTCGCCGAGACCGCCGGCGGCGTCCTCGGCCAGCGGCGACGGAATTCCGGCGCTGCCCGCCGACGACACGGCGGCCATGGCCACCGGCTGCACCAGCGGCACCACAGGGGCGACCGGGGCCATGCCGATCGGCGCGCTCAGACACAGGTCCAGGGCCTGCACCTGGCCCCCCTGCTGCAGGATCAGCGCGCGCTGGATGGCGTTGTCCAGCTCGCGCACGTTGCCCGGCCAGCGGTGCGCCAGCAGGGCGTCGCGAGCATCGGCGCCGAGGCTGACCGCGCCCAGGTTCATCTTCTTGACGTACTTGGCCAGCAGGCGCTCGGCCAGCGGCAGGATGTCCGCCGGGCGTTCGCGCAGCGCGCGCCAGGCCAGCGGGAAGACCGACAGGCGATAGTACAGGTCCTCGCGGAAACGCCCCGCCGCCACTTCGCCGAGCAGGTCGCGGTTGGTGGTGGCCAGCACGCGGATGTCCAGTTCGATCGGCTTGCGCGCGCCGACCCGCTCCACCTCGCGCTCCTGCAGCACGCGCAGGAGCTTGGCCTGCAGGCCCAGGGGCATCTCGGAAATCTCGTCGAGGAGAATGGTGCCGCCGTCGGCCAGCTCGAACTTGCCCGGCTGCGCGGCGATGGCGCCGGTGAAGGCGCCCTTCTCATGGCCGAACAAGGTGGCTTCTAGCATGTTGTCGGGAATCGCCGCGCAGTTGATGGCGATGAACGGCTTGCTGGCGCGCGGTGACTGCTGGTGGATGTAGCGCGCCAGCACCTCTTTGCCGGTGCCGGACTCGCCGGAGATCAGCACGGTGGAATCGCTGCGCGCGACCCGTGCGGCCAGTTCCAGCAACTGGCGGCTGGCCGGCTCGACCGCCACCGGGCCGTCGCCTTCGACGACCGGCGCCTGGCCGAGGGCGTGGCGCGCCACCAGCTCCAGCAGCACCTTGGGCTCGAACGGTTTCACCAGGTAGTCCGCCGCGCCCTGGCGCATGGCGTCCACCGCGCGCTCGACCGCGCCGAAAGCGGTCATCAGCAGCACCGGCAATTGCGGGTAGCGCGCGCGGATCTGGCCGAGCAACTGGTGGCCGTCCATGCCCGGCATGTTGACGTCGCTGACCACCAGGCCGAAGGCCTCGTGCTGCAGGGCCACCAGCGCCGCCTCGGCGCAGTCCACCGCGGTGAAGTCGCAACCGCCGATCAGCAGGGTATCGGAGAGGGCTTCGCGCAGGGCGCGGTCGTCCTCGACGAGCAGGATTTTGGCGGGCATCGGGTTATTCCTTGTGTTCGGCGTCGGGGGCCGCGATCAGCGGCAGGACGAGGGTGGCGCAGGTGCCGCGGCCGGGGCGCGAGGCGAGGGTCAGCGTGCCGCGGTGGGCCTTGACCACCGCCTTGACCACCGCCAGGCCGAGGCCGGTGCCGGTGGTCTTGGTGGTGAAGAAGGGTTCGCCCAGGCGCGCCAGGGTGGTGGCGTCCATGCCCGGGCCGCTGTCGCTGACCGACAGGCGCAGGCTGTCGCCACGGGTGTACAGGTGGACCTTCAGGCGCACGTCGCGGCCGCCGGCCTGGATGGCGTTCTGCAGCAGGTTGAGGACGCTGCCGACCAGGGTGTCGCGGTTGCACAGCAGCTCACCGCCGCGGGCATCGCATTGCCAGCGCAGCTCCAGCCCGGCGACGTGCGGCTCGGCGGCGGCGCGCAGGCTGGCGAAGAGTTCGGCCGGGCCCAGGCGGTCCGGCAGCGGCAGTTCGCCACGGGCGAACACCAGCATGTCGCGCACCTGGTTCTCCAGTTCGTGCAGGCGCTCCTTGAGACGCCCGGCGAAGCGTTGCTGCTGCTCCAGCGGCAGCTCCTGCTCGCTCAGGTGGCTGGCGTAGAGCATGGCGGCGGACAGCGGCGTGCGGATCTGGTGGGCCAGCGAGGCGACCATCCGCCCCAGCGCGGACAGGCGTTCGTGGCGGGCCAGTTGGTCCTGCAGCAGGCGGGTCTCGGTGAGGTCGTTGAGCAGGATCAACTGCCCGGGCTCGCCGTTCAGCGAGCGGGTGGCGATGGACAGGCGGCGTCCGTCGCGCAGGGAAATCTCATGGCCGTCGTCCTTGCGCGGCGCGAAGCAGCGGGCGATGACCTGGCGCCAGAGCATGCCCACCAGCGGCTGGCCGAGCATGCCGCGCGCCGTGGGGTTGGCCTCGCGCACCACGCCCTGGCCGTCGATCACGATGACGCCGCCGGGCAGCAGGTCGAGCAGGCTCTGCAAGCGATTGGCCAGGCGTTCCTTCTCGGCCAGCTCCTGCATGCGCTGGGCGCTGACCAGGGCCAGTTGGCCCTTCAGCTCGCTGACCCGCGCCTCCAGCATGCTGTAGGACTGGCTGAGCTGATTGGACATCTGGTTGAACAGGGCGAAGGCCTGTTCCAGGCCGGCGCGGCCGTTGGCCTCCAGGCTATCGCTGGTGATCGCTTCGGGCTGCTGGGGTACGGCTGGCATCATGCTGTCTCTCTTCCATCCGACGACGTGAAAGCGTCGGTCGAGAGAGTCTTAGCAATCTGCGTGCCTAAAAATTAATCCTTTATTTTCAGGCACTTGAGAAAAAGCAGAACGAAGTGGCGTCAATCCTCCGCCACTTCCTCCTCGCGACGGGTCATGCCGTACTTGCGCATTTTCTCCACCAGGGTGGTTCGGCGGATGCGCAGGCGTTCGGCGGCGCGGGCGACCACGCCGTTGGCGTCGTCGAGGGCCTGCTGGATCAGGCCCTGCTCGAGGTTGGCCAGGTAGTCCTTGAGGTCGATGCCCTCGGCCGGCAGCATCGCCGGCGAATCCAGGCCCGGCAGGCCGGCGGTGATCGCGGCGCGCTCTTCCAGCTCCTCGCGCAGACTGCTGGCGAGTTGCTCGTCCTCATCGTCGACGTGACGGAATTTCTTCGGCAGCTCGCCGACGCCAATCACCCCGTAGGGATGCATGATCGCCAGGCGCTCGACCAGGTTGGCCAGCTCGCGCACGTTGCCCGGCCAGTCGTGGCGGCACAGCGACATGATGGCGGCGGAATTGAAGCGGATGGAGCCGCGCTTCTCGTGCTCCATGCGCGAGATCAGCTCGTTCATCAGCAACGGGATGTCCTCCACGCGTTCGCGCAGCGGGGCCATCTCGATGGGGAAGACGTTGAGGCGGTAGTACAGGTCCTCGCGGAAGCCGCCGTCCTCGATCATCCTCTCGAGGTTCTTGTGGGTGGCGGCGATGATGCGCACGTCGACGTTCTGCGTCTTGTTGCTGCCGACCCGCTCGAAGGTCCGCTCCTGCAGCACACGCAGCAGCTTCACCTGCATCGGCAGCGGCATGTCGCCGATCTCGTCGAGGAACAGGGTGCCGCCGTTGGCCAGCTCGAAACGCCCGGCGCGGCTGGTGATGGCGCCGGTGAAGGCGCCCTTCTCATGGCCGAACAGTTCGCTTTCCAGCAACTCGGCGGGAATCGCCCCGCAGTTCACCGGCACGAAGGGCGCGTCGCGGCGCTTGGAGTGGTAGTGCAGGTTGCGCGCCACCACTTCCTTGCCGGTGCCGGACTCGCCGAGGATCAGCACGCTGGCGTCGGTGTCGGCGACCTGTTGCATCATCTGCCGCACCTGCTGGATGGCACGGCTGGTGCCGACCAGGCTGCGGAACAGGTTGGGCTCGCGCTGGCGACCGCGCTCGCGGGCCTGGTCGTACATCTCGCGATAGACCTGGGCGCGGTGAAGGGAGTCGAGCAGCTTGTTGTAGCTGGGCGGCATCTCCAGGCTGGCCAGCACGCGGCGACGCAGGTCTTCCGGCCATTCGCCCGGGGTCGGCTCGCCGATCAGCAGCACCGGCAGGTATTCGTCCCAGGCCGCCAGTTGCTTGAGCGCCTCCAGCTGGCCACCCTTGCTCTCGACGTTGCCGAGCAGCACGCAGAGCACGCCGCGGCTGCCGTTGGGCAAGCCATCGACGGCCAGGCGCCAGTCGCGGCTGGTGCTGGACAGCTGGTCCTCGCCGAGGAAGTTGAGAATGGTGGAAAGCTCGCGGCAACGGTCGAGGTTGTCGTCGATCAGCAGAATCTTGGTTTCACGCCACATCTTGCTCTTGTCTTCCCGAAGGCATGTGGGCCGGTGTACGGCAACGGGGGACGGAAACGCGCCGCCATCAATTAGCCACTAGTTAAGTCAAAAATGTGGCAGTAGTCAAATTTATGGCGTGATTTATTCGTTGTTTCCGACGGAAGAACTTACCCGCTGTAGCGGGCGGCAGCAATGCCCGAACGATGGGGCGCGCCGAACGGGCGCCCCGGCGACTCAGCCGAACAGCTGATAGACCTTGGCGCCCTTGTGCGAACGGTTAACCCGGATTATCTCGTCGGCCACGCTCTCGCGCTGCCGACCGACTTCCTGGACCAGCTCGCGGTAGAGCATGAGCAGACCCTCGAGGCTGCGCTTGAGGTCGCTGTCATCGTCGAGCGGCTCGAGCATGGCCGCGTCGACGTGCTGGCGGCACTCCAGGTCGAGGCGCGCGATGGCCTCCCAGTCCTGCTGGGCCAGGGCGCTGCCCAGGGCGGCGCGGGTCTGTTCGATACGCTCGACGGCGAGGGTCATGTTCAGTCTCTCCTGGCAGAGCGGCATTACTGCGGAATGCCGTCCCAACCTTCCTTGATGGTACGCAGCAGGCCCGACACCTCGTCGAGGATTTCCACTTCGTTGCTGCGGTTGGCGTCGCTCAGGCGACGGCTCATGTAGTCGTAGAGGTTGGCATAGTTCTGCGCGATCTCGCCACCCGCCTCGAAGTTCAGCGCTTCGCGCAGGCCGCCGATGATAGCCGCCGCCTTGGCGATCAGCATGCCTTTCTGGGCGAACTGCTCACGCTCCATCGAGCCCTTGGCCTGGGCGATGCGGCTGAGGCCGCCTTCCATGAGCATCTGGATCAGGCGATGCGGGGAAGCGTCGTGCACCTGGGACTGGGTGTTGACGTTCTGGTACTGGCGCAGCGCGGCCATGGCGTTCATGCGATATCCCCTTGAGTCCTTGAACGATCACATCGTTGGTATTCAAGGTATCGGCGTGCGCGGGCGTTTCTTTAGGCCAAGTTCACCGGCATTTAGCCCACCGCAAGGCGGGCCAGGGCTCGCGGTTCAGCCTCAGCTGCTCGAACTGCTCTTGTTGTTCAGCGCGTTCAGCGTGGTCAGCACGCTGCTGCTGGTGGCGTTGAGCTGGGCGACCAGGGTGTCCATGGCGTTGTACTTGGCCATGAGCGTGGTGGTCAGCTTGTCCATGCGAGTGTCCAGCGCGCTTTGCTGGGTAGCGAGGTCGCTGAGGGTGTCGTTCAGCGAAGCGGTGCGCTGGTCGAGCAGGCCGTTACTCTGGGTGTAGACGTCCAGGCTGCTGCTCATGCGATCGAGGAGACCACCGGTGCCGGTGAAGAAGCCCTGGACCGAGGCGAAGTTCTTCTCCAGCGCGGTATCCAGCTTGTCACTGTCGACCTTCAGGGTACCGTCGTTCTGGGTGGCGATGCCGAGTTGGGAGAGCAGCTTGATGGTGCCGCCATTGGCCGAGGAGCCAACCAGCTCGGAACGCAGGGTATTGAGCAGCGAGCGGGTCATGGCATCGCTGGCCAGAGCCGCGGAGGAGGTCGTCGGGTTGCCGTCGCTGTCCGTGGTGGTGGTCACCTTGGTCAGCGAGTTGATGGAGGTAATCAGTGCGTTGTACGCATCCACAAAAGACTGTACCGAGGTCTTCAGACCGTCGGTGTTGGCGCTGACCGTGATGGTGGACTCACCCGCCTTCACCAGATCGAATTCTACGCCGCTGATGGCGCTCTTGATGCTGTTGGTCGAACTGCTCATCGACAGACCGTCGATGGTATAGCTGGAGTTCATCGCCGGTGCGTCGACATAGCCACCCGCCGTAGCCGAGGCCTTGGTGCCGGAGCCATCGATGTTGAGGACCGACAGGCTGCTGTCACCCGAGGAGCTGACACTGATGTCGCTGCCCGAACCGGTGACGCTGGAACCCAGGACCAGACGCGGGCCGTTGGAGTCGGTGATGATGTTGGCGGTGATACCGCTGGCCTTCAGCTGGCTGTTGATGCTGTCGCGGATGTCGGTGAGGCTGGCACCGGCGTTCACGCTGATCTTGTAGGTGCTGCTGCCCTGGGACAGGGTCAGGGTGCCGGCGCCGAACGAGGCCGACTTGTCGATGTACTGGGTAGCGACCTTGGAGCTGGTGGCGAGGTTGCTCACCACGATCTTGTAGCTGCCCTCGGTGGCGCCGGTGCCCAGCGTGGCAGTCAGCGCGTCGGTGTCCGAGGACTTCACCGCCAGGCCGGCGAAGGAATTGTTGGAACTGTCGTTGAGCTTTTCCAGCGCGGCCTGGAAGGTATCCAGCGCACTGCTCAGGCTCCCCACGGCCGACAACGTGGTGTTGGTCGCGGTCTTCTGGTTGGTGATCTGGGTCTGCTTCGGCGTCTTCTGCGCATTCACCAGCGAGGTCACGATGGAATCGATGTCGATCCCCGAACCCACGCCATTGATCGAAGTACCAGCCATGTGCCCACCCTCCTGTCCAAAATTCTGGCGGTTTCGCTGTCCGCCATGCGTCTAGGACGTCGTATTCAAGAATCGCGCCAGCCTTCAGGCACGCTCGCTGAACAATAGATTGTTCGCTTCCTTCAGGCTCTCCGCCAGCTTCAGCGCGACCTCCGAAGGAATCTGCCGGATGACCTCTCCGGTATCGGCCGCCACGACCTTGACCACGGTCTCACCGCTGGCCTCGTCCACCGAAAACTCCAGGTTGCGCTGCACCGACTGGGCCTGTTCGCGCAGACGGTTGACGGCATCGTTCAGACTGCGACGGCCGGCAGGCTGCGGCGAATCCTTGGCACCCTGCGGCAAGGCGTTGCCGCTTGCCGCCTTGGCGCTGGCCGCGGTGCCGCTGTCCACCGGACGCAGGTTGTTGATTCCGAGGTTGGCATCCATCTGGGTTTACCTCCCACACGCAAAGCAAGGAAGGGCGCAGGGCGCCCTTCCTCGGTTTCCGCCTTTCGGCGAGCCCTTACTGCAGCAGCTTCAGGACAGCGGACGGCAGCTGGTTGGCCTGGGCCAGAACCGCGGTGGCGGCCTGTTGCAGGGTCTGCTGCTTGGTCATTTCCGCCGTTTCCGAGGCGAAGTCTACGTCCTGGATGGTGCTGCGTGCAGCAGTGGCGTTCTCGGCCACGTTCTGCAGGTTGGAGATGGTGCTGTCCAGACGGTTCTGGATGGCACCCAGCGCGGAACGCTGGCTGTCGATCTGCTTCAGCGCGCCGTCGATCACCTGGGTGGCGATCTGCGAATTTGCGGCGGTGCTGATGTCCAGGCCCTGCACGGTGCCCGAAGTGGTCACGGTGGCGGCGGAGCCGGAAGTCAGGGTGATACCGCCAGCGCCGGCGTAGCTGATGTCGGCAGCCGAGCTCAGGGCGATGGTGCCGCTGGTGGTGGCCACGGCGGCAACGCCGCTGACGTTGGTGTTGATCGCGGCAACGATGTCGTTGATCGAAGCACCGGAAGCGATGGTCACGTCGGTGCCGTTGACGGTAATGGTACCGCTGGAGGTGGTGACGTTGCCGGCGCCGGACAGCGAGCCGGACAGGTCGAGGCTGCCGCTGGCCAGCGAGGAAGTGCCCTTCAGCGAAGAGGCGCTCATGTCGCTCAGGGTGAAGCTCACGGTTTCGTTGGCGTTGGCGCCGACCTGGAAGGTCAGGGTGCCGTTGGTGCCAGCCGAGCCGTCGAGCAGCTTGATGCCGGAGGTGCCGCCACCGAAGGTGGTGGTCTTGGAGATACGGGTCAGTTCGGCGGTCAGCGACTTGAACTCCTGGTTCAGGGAGGTCTGGTCTTCCGAGCTGTTGCTGCCGTTGGCCGACTGCAGGGACAGTTCACGCATGCGCTGCAGGATGTTGGTGGACTCCTGCAGGGCGCCTTCGGCGGCCTGGGCGATGGAGTTGGCATCCTGGGCGTTCTTCACGGCGACGTTCAGGCCGTTGACCTGGCTGGTCAGACGGTTGGAGATCTGCGAGCCGGCGGCGTCGTCCTTGGCGCTGTTGATGCGCAGGCCGGTGGACAGACGAGTCATCGACGTGGTCAGGGAGTTGGAGGCCTTGGTCAGGTTCTTTTGAACCGACAGCGAGGCGATGTTGGTATTGACGGTAAGAGCCATGACGAATTCCTCGTATTAGGGCTTTATGGCCTCCCTGCCGCGATCAGATCCGAAATGGCGTGGAGAACCTTCGATAGGGTTATCGTCGCGCTGGCAGATTGCTTTAGGGCACTTGACGATTTTTTTTCGCGCCCTCTTGCAAAGCCCCGAAACGCAGGCCCCGGCACGAGGCCGGGGCACGCTTCAAGCAAGGTCAGTCGGGTAGCCAGGCCGCTCGCCAGGCTTCCAGGTGCTGCCCCTCGAGCATCCAGTCACGCTGCACCGCATGGCGCAATGCGTCACCGGCCGCCGCCAGGGCGTCCATATCGGCCAGCTGTTCGCGGATGGCAGCGATCCAGGCGCTGGTCTGGTTGCGCACGCGGGTTACCGGCAGGTCGCCCTCGTAGCAGAGGATATCGGTGCAGATCACCGGATAACCGCAGGCGCCGTACTCCAGCAGGCGCAGATTGCTCTTGCACTCGTTGAAGAGGTTTTGCTCCAGCGGAGCCAGCGCCAGGTCGAGATTGAGACTGGCCAGCTTGCGTGGGTAATCGACGATGGGCACACCACGGTGGAACTCGTGTACGTACGGGCGCAGCGTGTCCGGGCAGAGCCCCATGAACACCCATTCCACTTCGTTGGCCAGCGCCTTGACCACCTCGGCGATAAGTTCCAGATCGCCGGTGTGCCCTACCCCACCGGCCCAACCGACCCGCGGCTTGCGCCCGACCCTTCGCTGCGAGTCGCCAGCCAGCGCCCCCCACCAACTGATTGGCAGGCGGTTGCCGATCACCCGGATGTCCGAGTGCAGGCCCAGGCGCGAGAACGCCTCGGCCAGGGGTTCGCTGGAGACCACGAAGCGATCGCACAGGGCGACGCTGGTCCGCAACATGTTGGCGATGTCCTTGGGCATGTGCTGCCGGTGCGGGTTCTTGTGCGGCAGATCGACGATGTAGTCGTCCAGCTCGAAGACCCTGAAAGCACCGGAGAATGCCTTGGCGTCACGCAGCACGTCCTGCTGTACGGGCAATACCTGGCGCTGGAAGATCACGGCGTCGGGTGCCAGCCGCTCCAGCTCCACCACCGACATCAGGCGATCGCTGACGCCCCCTTGCAGCAGGTGCCCGGCATGCATGGCCGCGAATGGCTGGATCATCCGATAGTGGCCGCAACCATAGGGGTCGGCCGCGTAGCACAGCACGCTGGGGCGATGCCGCGAAGCGAACGGTTGCCAGCCGGTTTCGGCGCGGTGGTCCAGGGCGAAGCCCGCGTCGGTGAGGTTCAGGTTGCGGTTGTACGCCGGGTCCCAGGCCAGGCGCGGCAGCCAGCGACGGTACATGGCCGCCTGCTCGCCACGGAAGCGCTCGATCTTGGCTTCCAGCGCGGTCTTGTCGACGTTCACCTGGCTGACGTTGGCCTCGTGCAACACGACGGCATAGGGCGTCCAGACCAGCAGGTAGCCGGCGGCCCCGACCTTGAGGCAGAGATCGACGTCGTTGTAGGAGACCTTGAAGTCCCCTTCGTCCATGCCGCCCACCTCGTCGTACACGGACTTGCGCACCATCAGGCAGGCCGCGGTCACCGCGCTGTAGTTCTGGTCGATCTGCAGGCGCTGCATGTAGCCCTTGGCGTTCTGCTCGGCGCCGATGAAGGGATGATCCGCGACGCCGCGCAACCCCAACACCACACCACCGTGTTGAATTCGACCGTCCGGGTAATGCAGCTTGGCGCCAACCACGCCCACTTCGGGGCGCCGCGCATGGTTGAGCAGGCCGTCGAGCCAGGCGCTGTCGGTTATCGCGGTGTCATTGTTGAGCAGCACCAGGTACTCGCCCCTGGCGTGCCGCGCGGCGAAATTGTTTATCGCCGAGAAATTGAACGGATGCGGATAACGCAGGACCCGCACCTTGTTGCTATCCATCGCCTCCAGCCCGGCCAGCCATTCGATCGCCTCCGGGGTCTCGCTGCCGTTGTCGACGATCAGGACCTCGTAGTGGCTGTAGCGGGTCTTCTCCAGCAGGCTCTCCACACAGCGCCGCAGCATTCCCAATTGATCCTTGGTAGGAATGATGATCGACACCAGGGGCAGTTCGGGATAGGCGTACAGCACGCGGTTGATCATGCTCAGCGCACCGGGAAGGATTGCGTGTGGCACGCCCAGGCGATCCAGATGCGCGGCGACCAGGGGCGCCACTCGCGGCGCTACACCGGGCTCCAGCAGCCACTGGCCGAGATGTTCGTGCTGGTGCAACAGCACTTCCGCCAGATGCTCGACGCACGGCAGGCCATAGCGCTCGGACAGGCGCAGCAGCAGGTCCTGGGGTGCCAGTTCTGCATGCCCGGTATCGAAGCCATCGCATTCGATGAACGCTTCGCGCTGGAACGCCAGACCCCGACCGACGTAGGGGTAGCTGCGCAGCATGTCGAGGTTGAAGTCCGGCTTGAACACCGGCTCCTCGCCACTGCCTGGCAGGTAACGGTCTTCGTCGCTGTAGGCGCAACGCATGCCCGGCCGCTCGGTGATGCGCTCGGCCAGCAGCAGCAAGGCGTGCGGGTCGAGAACGTCGCCCCCGCGCAACAGGTAGAACCAGTCCACGCCGATTTGCGGCAGCGCCTCGTTGAGCTGTGCCAGCCAGTCGCCCCCCGTCGGCAGCCACAGCAGATTGTCCGCCGGCTCGATGCCTTCAGGCTCGCGGTCGGACAACACCAGAACGGCCCCCGGCTGGTAGAGTTGCTCCTTCAAGCTCTCCAGGGTCCGCGCAACCAGTCCCTGCTCGGGGTAGATGTCATGTACCACCAGCAGCACGCTGGGCGCCTCGGACCAACTGGCGATACGCGCGTCCAGGCCTTCCTGTTCGACGACGTCCAGTTTGCGAGTGTTCAGCCACTGCCGGTACAGGGTGGCCCGATCCGCCAGGGCGTGGCCCTGGGCCAGGACGCCGAAGAAGCGCTCCATGGCATGCGCCAGGGTGCCTTCCAACTGGCCTTCTTCGGGCTCGAAGTCCTCAGCGCTCAAGCCCAGCTCGATAGCCCTGTCCAGGGAGGCGAGCCGGGCGTAGAACATGGTGCCGGCGTAGAACTCGCCGGTCATCACCTGCTCTTCGCTCAGGCCGGCGCGACCGGCCAGGCTCAGCAGGTGCTGACGGTTGTTGCCACGCAGATACTGGGCGATCGGCAGGCGGTACTGGTCCGGGCCCACCAGGTGGACGCGCGAGGTTTCCTCGAAGCGCTCGAGGGTGTTCTGCAGGTAGACCGGATCAAGCAACAGATCATAGAGCTCACGCGCCCACTCGACGCCCGCCTGCTCAAGGTGTGCCGACTTCTTGGTATGCAGCTTGAGCAGGACGGCGATGCCGTCACGGCGAACGTAAGGCAGCACGCGCAGGAACGGCAGCACATCACGGCCGCGGTTATCCACGCGGAACAACGAGTACGGCAGGCCACTGCCGTCGAGTGCGGCGCGAACCTCGGCGGCCCCCTCGGCGACACAGGTGACATACAGGTGCAATGGCTGCTGGATGAACGCCAGGCGCGCCAGCAAGTCACGCAGCACATCCGGGTAGAAGGCGTGAATCACGACGCCCAGGGGCGCCTTGCCCTGCTGAATGGCCGGATACTGTTCGACCAGCACATCGCGCAGAACCTCTCCGCCATCCAGGCTCAGCGGACCGAACTTGTTGGCGGTACGACGAATCACTCGTCGCTCGTTGTCCTGCAACAGGGCGCGCAGAGCGAACGCCCGCCACTCCTGCGTCGAACCAAGCGGCCGGCGACGTACGCTGCCAGCCAGGCCTTCGGTATACAAACCCAGTTCGCGGACCTTGGCGAAGAAGTTGTCGGAGCCCTGGCGGAACAGTTCAGCCATGTCGGCCTGCGCCTGGCGCTGCGCACCGTGGCGGCGGAAGGACGATAGCGGTTCGTGCAGATACGCCAGGTCACCGTGTTGCAGCAGGTTGGTGTACAGTGCCAGGTCGTTGATCGCGCGGATGACGACGCCACCCAGGGCGCAAAGGTTCGGCGCCTTGTCGATCAACTGGGCGCGGCGGAACATCACGGTACTCGGTTCGCCGATGAAGTTGAGCGGGCGGTCGCCGAGCAGACTGACGATGTCGCCGCCGGCCAGTTGCACGTCTTCGCGGAACAGTTCGAAGGTTTCGAGGACATCCGCCAGTTGCCGCCCCTCGGCATCGATCAGGCGCCGACGCGATGTCACCAGCGCGACTTCCGGATTGTTCTGCAGCACAGCCGCCATGCGTTCGACGCAGTCTTCGCGAAGCAGGTCGTCGTCGTTGAGGAATTTGACGTAGAGCCCGCTGGACTCTTCCAGGCAGCGGCTGAGGTTGCGCAATCCACCAAGCTGTTCGGCATTGTGGAAGTAACGGATCGGTACCTGCGTCTGCGCGGCGCAGCGTTCGACGATACGGCGAATACCGTCGCCACGGCAGTCGTCGGTGACAACCACTTCCAGGTTTGGATAACTCTGCCCGATCGCACTGCGCAGAGCTTCTTCGAAGAACTGCGGGCTGTAGGCGGGTATGGCGATGCTGACCAGGGGATGCAGGTTCAACTCACTGCCCTCGCTTGTCGATTTCGATGAGATAGGCGTTGGGTGCCGCGGGGCTGTCGATGGCTTCGGGGGCGAACTGGGTGAGCAGCGAGGTCAGGTCCTTCAGCAGGCGCGCGTCTTTCTCGCCACGCGCCATCAACTGCACGAAAACCATCGCGATACCCAGTGGCTTGTTGCCGTTGGGCGTCACCCGGCAGGCATACCCATGGCGCTCTGCCCATTCGGTGACTTCAGCCACCTTGGGCATCCCGCACTCCAGGTGCTCTTTCGCCCAGCCGGCGCTGCTGTAGTCGTAGATCAACCGCAGTGAGCTTTCGACCACTTCGTTCTGCTCGATCCAGAACGGGTTGAGCATGATCACCGACGACTTGGCGACCCGAGCCAGCTCATCCAGGAACAACGGTCGTTGATCGGCGGGAATGTGCTCGTAGACATGGCTGCTGACGACGCAGTCGAAGCTGCCATCGGCAAACGGCAACTCCAGGCCGCTGAGGCCGTTGACTCCGGGTTCGGCCAACAGGTACGGACAGTCGTCCAGGTAAAGCGCCAGGTCACCACGCCCACCGCCGACGTCCAGCACCGAGGGGGTGGCCTCTGGGAAGTTGGCGCGAATGCTCGCGGCCAGAGACTGCAGACGGAAACGCGTGTTGTAGTCGCCGGCATTGGGCTCGACCTCGGGACCTTCCTGCGCCTGGCGCTGGAACCAGGGCAGGTCGCGGACCACGATCTGCTCGAGGGTGTGCCGCAACTCCGAGTCCTCGGGTTCGGCGAACAGACGGTCGGTGAAACGGTCGGCGAAGACCGCGGCCAGCTCCTTGTAGCCCAGCAGCGCATACAGCTTGGCCGCTTCGAACAGCAGGTGCGGGGCGTCTTCCAGGCACAACCGGGAACGCACCATGGCGCTCGCCAACGCATAGTCCTGGCGTTGCAGAGCCTGCTCGTGCATGCGGGTGAAGAGATCGATGAGCATGGCTTATACCAACTTGAACAGAGGGCGGAGGTAGAACTCGCTGAGCTGACCTTCCCGACCCAGGCGATCGCAGAGTGGGGCCTGATCGCGCGCCGAAGCCCAGTCGAACAGCTCGATGCTGCGCGTTTCCGGGTCCAGCACCAGGCCGATGTGCTCAACGCTCCAGCCGGTCCCCTCCAGGGCCGCGGCCATGTAGTCGAGCTTCTCCGCCAGGGAGTTGCGCGCCGCCACCGGCTGGCTGGTATCGCCCCCCCAGTTGAAGCCCATCTGGTACAGCACACAGCCGGCGCTGGGGCGCAGGGCCTTGAGGAAGCGCTGGATGTAGGCCTGCAGGCTCTCTTTGCTCGGCACCTCGGCGGCGTCGAAATCGACACCGGCGTGATGCAATACGTTGAACAGCAGCACACTGTCGAAGTGCGCCGGCATGGCCTGGGCAACCCGGTAATCCAGGGCCTGCTCGACCACTTCGAGGTTGCCCAGTCCGAACTGCCCGGCCAGCGCACGGATGAAGGCAGCACTGCTGGCGTCGATTTCCCATGCCACACAATGACTATCGGGATACTCGTGAGCCAGGGTGGAAGCGAACAGGCCGGTGTTGGCGCCCACGTCCAATACTTGCTGGCCGCTGAAGTCGAAGTGCTCGCGCAGGTAGTCCAGGCGGCCATGATCGGCACGCCAGCGCGGGTTCACCGGCACGTCGACACCCAATTGCTCGACCACGAAGGTGGGCAGCGGTTGGTAGCAGGCGTGCTTGCCGGAATGCATGTAGAGATCGAGCAGTTGTTCCTTGGTCATCGACGCAAGCCCACCTTCTTCAATTCGGAAATGAACAAACGGTAACTGTCACCGGCGAGCCAGATGTCGTAGCGCGGCAGGCAACAAAGAAATCGCCGGAGCAGCCGCCCACGGGCGGCAAAGAATCGCATGTCGGCCAGGCGCTGGCCGACGAAGCCGCCGAGCCAGAAATAGCCCCGGCGCGACCAGAGTCCGCAGAACTTCACCGCCGCAGCCAGATGCGGTGCCTGGTCGTCGGGCAGGCCCAGCCAGCTGGCGCGGAAGCCATTGTCCAGCGCCAACTGCATCGGCCCCCACAAACGCGGGTTGGCTTCGATCAGGTAGTCATGGCCGTCGCAACGCATCACTTCGAACATGATGAAGCCGCGGTAGTCATGGTGTTCCAGCAGCGTACGCAAGCGCTGGTCGGTCTCGTTATCCGGGCACTCCACCAGCTCCGCCGCGACGATCGACTTGCCGGCGGCCTGCTGCGCAAGGTTGCGCTGGTAGAGCCTGGCCACCCCCGCCCCGTTGCGATAGTAGAAGTAGTAGAAACTCTGGCCATCCAGATAGCGCTGCACAAGGTAGCGCTCCGCCGAATACGCCTCGGCATAACGCTGAAACTCTTCGGCCGTCCGTACCAGCAGCGGATACAGACGCTCGCCATTGGCGGCGTACTCGCAGCGAGGCTTGAGCACCAGCGGCAGATAACGGGCCTCATAGCCGGGGTGGACTTCAGGGAGACGCAGTCCGAACTCGGCCGCGGTAGCCAGGCAACGCTCCTTTTCGGAGAAGCGCAGATAGACTTCCTCGCTGACCGTCACGCCCTGAATGCCCTGCTCGTGCAGCCAGTCGGCCATTCCCAGCAGAAGACGATTGATCGACTCGGCGCTGGGGGCGATGCACAGACGTCGTCCGGGATATTGCTCGCGGAGCCTCAGGAGGATCGCACGAAACTCCTCCGGGTCCAGTTGGTCGTGCTCGCGCCGGGCGACAATGCGCTCCCGGTAGCTCGTCAGGTACAAAGGGTCGCGAGCATTGCGGGCCACCACGTGGAACTCCACGCCTTCGCGCTGCAGCGAACGGCAAAAAGCGACCACGGCACGCTCGTTGGCGCCGCCGAAGATCACCACCAGAGGCCGGGCCACGCTGCTCATCAGGCGGCTTCGCGGGCCAGCAGGCCGACCAGAGCGTCCACGACATGCTCGACGTCGTCATCGCCCAGGCTCAGATGGAACGGCAATCCCAACAGGCGCTCAGCCAGTTGGTCGACCACCGGCATGTCGCCGCCGACGAATGCCTGGAAAGCCGGATGGCCATGCAGGGGCGGGCAGTACCAGCGACGTGTCTCGATGTTCAGACCAAGCAGTTGCAGTTGCAGAGCGCGCGCCGAAACGCCTTCAGGCATCAGTACCGGCAACAGGCTGTAGACACCGTCGGCGGGCTTGCTCTGGAAACTCAACCCCGGCAGGCGCTCGCCGAGCAGCGCCAGGTAACGCTGGTGCAGATCGACGCGAGCCCGGGACACCGCCGGCCAGTTGTCCAGCGCGGCCAGCACGACGGCTGCGTGATATTCACTCATCTTGCCGTTCTCGCCGGCCTCGAATACCAGACCGCCGCTACGGGCGTCGATGCCGAAGTTGCTCAGCGAGCGCACGCTCTCGGCATAGGCGTGGTGACGCGAAGCGATCAGGCCTCCCTCCGCCCCGCCCAGGGACTTGGTCGCATGCAGGCTGAAGGCAACCTTGGTGGTCAGACCGACCTGCTGGTTGCCCCAGGCCCCGGCAGCGTCCACCACCACTGGAATTCCCGTCTCCGCAGTGAACATGTCCCAGGCAGCGACATTCTGCGGACAGCCATAGGTGGATACCGGCATCACCGCCTCGAAGGGACCGTCCTTCAGATAACTGCGAGCGATTTCCGGAGTCAGCAGCCAGTTGTGCGGATCGACATCGCAGATCAACGGTACCAGGCCCGCGCGGATGATCGCCGTGGCGGTGGCCACGAAGGTCAGTGCCGGCACCAGTACCCGGCCGCCTTTACGCAACTTGAGCCCCTCCAGCGCAATCTGCAGGGCCGAGGTGCCATTGGCCATGGATACCACATGGACCTGCGCCGGCTCGCGGCTGAACGTGCGCGCCAGCCGATTCTCCAGCTCATCCACCAGCGGGCCGAAGTTGGTGTACCAGCGATTCTCGTCGATCTGCTGCCAGTACGGCAGGATCTGCTCGACCTTGGGCAGCTCCGGCACCATCAGCTTGATGTTCTTCATATGCACCTTCGAATACGGTCAGGAAATCGCCGCGCTCCCACGGAGGCCACGCTTTCGTCGCAATCCGGCGGCCGGCGGGCGTCAATCCGCCAGCGCTCGATCCACTCTGCGCGACCTGGTGCAAGAAACGCTCCAGAACCTTGATGAGCCGTAATACGGACCATTCGAGCGCTGGACGGGAAACGCGGCGATACCCGCGCAAAGAGCGCCGGCCCCGGAGGGCCGGTGCGGTGACGGAAATCAGAGTTTGTTGAACAGGCTCAGCTGGCTGATCCGCGCGAACGCCGCCTGCGCCGCCTCGAGCATGGTCTGCTGCAGCACCAGCTGGGAGGTGGCGGCGGCCATGTCGGTGTCGCGGATCGACGACTGGGTGGTGGCGTTGGTCAGGCTCAGGCTCTGGTTTTCCTGGCTGAGCACGTCGAGGGTGTTCAGCCGCGCGCCGATCGACGACTGGGTCGCCAGGGCCTGGTTGGTCGCGTTGTCCAGGTTGGTCACGGCGCTGGCGACCATGTCGCGGATGTTCAGCTGCGCCTGCGGGTTGTTGGTGGTGGAGGTGTCCAGCGCGGCGCGCAGGTCATTGAGGGTGTTGAGGATGTTCTGCCGCTCCGGCGAACTGGCGGTGACGCTGAACTGGTCGCCGGCGGCCGGCGCCGCGCTGATCGACATGTCCACGCCGGCGGCAGTGATGGTCTGCGGGAAGGTGGCGCCCAGGGTGCCGCTGGACAATGGCGTGGCGCCCGTGGTGGCCGGCAGCGCGTAGACCTCGTAGTCGGTGGCGCTGGTGAATTTCACCTGCACGCCGTTGCCCGGGAACTGGGTGGTGTAGGCGGTGCCGTTGCTCACCGTCGCCGAGGTGATCTGCGCCGCCGAGGTGTTGGAGGCGCTGCGCTTCACCGAGAGGGTGTCCGGGGCGGTGCCGAAGCTGAAGCTGTAGCCGTTGACCA
>NZ_JARJLT010000393.1 GCF_029335315.1 Pseudomonas citronellolis | reverse complement strand
GGCATGCAGCTCCACCAGCCAGTCGAGGGCCTGGTTTTCCAGGTCGATGCGCGTCATGGCCGCTGCCCCTCGCTGTGCAGGTGGTCGCGGCAGTGGCGCATGGCCTGGACGATGTACTTGCCGACCATGCTCTCGGACACCCCGAGGCGCTTGGCGATCTGCGCGTGGGTCAGGCCGTCCAGGCGGTTGAGCAGCAGCGCCTGGCGCGCCTTGGGCGGCAACCGGTCGAGGGCGGCGTCGAGGTTCTCCAGGGCTTCGCGGGCGAGCAGGGCGCGCTCCAGGCCGGCGACCGGGTCACTGACCTCGTTGGCCGCCGTGTCTTCCACGTGCAGCTCGGCCAGCCGGCCTTCGCGGCGCAGGTTGTCGATGGCCAGGTTGCCGGCCACGCGGAACAGGTAGGCGCGCGGGTCCTGCACTTCGGTCTCGGGATGCTGGTCGGCCAGGCGCAGCCAGGTGTCCTGGGCGACGTCGGCGGCGCGCTGGTTGTCGCCCAGGCGGCGGGCGAGGAAGCGCAGCAGGTCCGCATAGTGCGCCTGGAAGCTCTGCAGGAGGCTGGAGGAGGCGAAACGCCGCATGATGACCGCGATACCCTGGAATACCGGCCCGCCGGGGGCGGGCCGCCGCTGAAGCGGGCAAGCATACAACGAATCGAGAATCATTATCGAATTCAGCCGAACATCGACAGGTCCAGCGGCCGCACCGCGCCCATCCAGATGGCGTGGTCGCGGTGATCGCGCAGGTCGTCGCCGGTGTCCGGGTGGATGAACACCACCAGGCCGCCGCGGTGCAGCGCCAGCCAGGGCACCAGGCTGGCGAAGGTGTCGTTGCCGAAGGCCAGCTGGCAGCTCCAGTCCGGGTGCGGGCCGACCGGGCGCTGGTGCAGGCGGCCCATCTTCACGCCGAAGCGGCGAACCGCCTCCTCGCAGAGTTCGCGGGCCTGCTCGAGGCTGGCGGCGTCGTAGTAGACGTGGGCGTGGTAGCCGTGGATCTCGGGTTCGTTCATCGGTCCTGTTCCAGTTCGGCGCGCAGCCAGTCGACGAAGGGCTGCAGCAGGCGGGCGCGGCGCTTGCGCTCGGGGAGCACGGCGTAATAACCGAAGCGCGACGCCGCGCTCTCGCGGATGGGTCGGCACAGTAACCCCTGCTCCAGCAGTTCGTCGACCAGGTGGCGCCAGCCGATGGCCACGCCCTGGCCGGCGATCGCCGCCTGCACCAGCAGCGTGTAGTTGTCGAAGCGTAGTCCGGAAGGCTCCGGCGGACGCGGCAGCTCCAGGGCGCGGAACAGCCCCGGCCAGTCGAACCAGCGGCTGTGCGCCTCGGGCTTCAGGTGCAGCAGCGGCAGGCGCTGCAATTCCTCCAGCGCCAGCGGCGCCTGGCGCTCGCCGAGCAGGCGCGGGCTGCACACCGGGAACACCTCCTCGCCGAACAGCAGCAGCGGTTCGCCGTGCTTGAAGCGCCCGTCGCCGAAGGCGATGGCCACGTCGACGTCGCTGCGCAGGCTGCTCGGGCTGCGCTCGCTGCTCAGCAGGCTGACGTCCAGTTCCGGGTGCAGCTGGCGGAAGCGCGGCAGGCGCGGCATCAGCCAGTAGGCGGCGAAGGCGAAGTCGGTGGCCACCTGCAGCACCTCCTGGGCGGGCTGCGCGCTGACCGCCGCGACCCCGGCTTCCAGCTCGGCCAGCCCGGCCTGCACATGGCGCAGCAGCAGCTGGCCGGCATCGGTCAACAGGATGCCGCGATGCACACGGTCGAACAGACGCGCGCCGAGCAGTTTTTCCAGGCGCTTGATCTGCTGGCTCACCGCCGGCTGGCTGCTGCCCAGTTCGGCGGCGGCGGCGGTGAAGCCCTGCTCGCGGGCGGCACACTCGAACACCCGGAGCAGCTCCAGGGGCAGGCTCACGAGTGGGCCATCCATAAGCTGGTGTTATCCGAAGCATGTATGGCCATGCGGTTTACCCCCTGGCGGCGCGGCGGGACACTTCAGCCACGCACTATTCCATAACAACCGTGCATAGGATAAGTCCCGCCATGCCACGTCCGAACATCCTCTTCATCATGGCCGACCAGATGGCCGCGCCCCTGCTGCCGCTGCACGACGCCGCCTCGCCGATCCACATGCCCAACCTGATGCGCCTGGCCGAGCGCGCCGTGGTGTTCGACTCCGCCTACTGCAACAGCCCGCTGTGCGCGCCCTCGCGCTTCACCCTGGTGAGCGGCCAGCTGCCGACCAGGATCGGCGCCTGGGACAACGCCGCCGACTTCGCCGCCGACGTGCCCACCTACGCCCACCACCTGCGGCGCCTGGGCTACCGCACGGCGCTGTCGGGCAAGATGCACTTCTGCGGCCCGGACCAGCTGCACGGCTACGAGGAGCGCCTGACCAGCGACATCTACCCCGCCGACTACGGCTGGGCGGTGAACTGGGACGAACCGGAAGTGCGCCCCAGCTGGTACCACAACATGTCCTCGGTGCTGCAGGCCGGGCCCTGCGTGCGCACCAACCAGCTGGATTTCGACGAGGAAGTGGTGTTCAAGGCGCGCCAGTACCTCTACGACCACGTCCGCGAGCATGCCGAGCAACCGTTCTGCCTGACCGTGTCCATGACCCACCCCCACGACCCCTACAGCATCCCCCGCGAGTACTGGGACCTGTACCGCGACGAGGACATCCCCATGCCCTCGGTGGCGCTGGCGCAGCACGAGCAGGACCCGCACTCGCAACGCCTGCTCAAGGTCATCGACCTGTGGGACAAGCCACTGCCCGCGGAGAAGATCCGCGACGCCCGCCGCGCCTACTTCGGCGCCTGCAGCTACGTCGACGCGCAGATCGGCGCGCTGCTCAGGACCCTGGAAGACTGCGGCCTGGCCGACGACACCCTGGTGGTGTTCTCCGGCGACCACGGCGACATGCTTGGCGAGCGCGGCCTCTGGTACAAGATGCACTGGTTCGAGATGGCCGCCCGCGTGCCGCTGCTGATCCACGCGCCGGGCCGCTTCGCCGCGCGCCACGTGAGCGAGTCGGTGTCGACCCTCGACCTGCTGCCAACCCTGGTGGAGCTGGCCGGCGGTGAGCTGCCGGCGAGCCTGGAGCTGGACGGCCGCTCGCTGCTGCCGCACCTGCAGGGGCGCGGCGGGCACGACGAGGTGATCGGCGAATACACCGCCGAAGGCACCCTCAGCCCACTGATGATGATCCGTCGCGGCGACTACAAGTTCGTCTACTCCGAACAGGACCCGTGCCTGCTCTTCGACCTGCGCAACGACCCGCGCGAGCTGGAGAACCTGGCCGGCTCGGCCGCCCACCGCGAACGCTTCGACGCCTTCCTGGCCGAGGCCCGGGCGCGCTGGGACATCCCGGCGATCACCCGGCGCGTGCTGGCCAGCCAGCGCCGCCGGCGCTTCGTCGCCGAGGCGCTGCAGCGCGGCAAGCTGACCAGTTGGGACCACCAGCCCTTCGTCGACGCAGCCCAGCAATACATGCGCAACCACATCGATCTGGACGACCTGGAGCGCCGCGCCCGTTACCCAAGACCCTGACATAACCACAACCAAGAACGCCGAGGGGAGATGAGCATGACCAAGCTATCCGCAGTGCTGCTGGCCGCCGCCGTGACGCTGGCCGGCCAGGCGCGGGCCGAGGACCAGGCCTGCGCCACGGTGAAACTGGCCGATCCGGGCTGGACCGACATCGCCGTGACCAACGGTGTCGCCAGCTTCCTGCTCGACAGCCTCGGCTACCAGGCCAAGGTCGACACCCTCGCCGTGCCGATCATCTACGGCGGCCTGCGCGACGGCCAGGTGGACGCCTTCCTCGGCAACTGGATGCCGGCGCAGCAGGGTTTCCACGACCAGTTCGTCGCCAGCGGCCAGGTCAGCCAACTGGCGAAGAACCTGCAGGGCACCGAGTTCACCCTGGCCGTGCCGAGTTACGTGTGGAACGCCGGGGTGAAGGACTTCGCCGACCTCGACAAGCACGCCGAACAGTTCAACCACAAGCTCTACGGCATCGGCTCCGGCGCGCCGGCCAACCAGTCGATCCAGAAGATGATCGGCGCCGACGAGTTCGGCCTGGGCGACTGGAAGCTGGTGGAATCCAGCGAGCAGGCGATGCTCGCCGAGGTCGGCCGGGCGGTGAAGCGCGAGCGCTGGATCGTCTTCCTCGGCTGGACGCCGCACCCGATGAACGTGAAGTACGACATGAAGTACCTGACCGGCGGCGACAAGTACTTCGGCAGCACCGGCAGCGTCTACACCCTGACCCGCAAGGGCTACGCCGAACAATGCCCGAACAGCGCGAAGCTGCTCGCCAACCTGGCCTTCGACCTGCCGATGGAAAACGCCATCATGGCCGAGGTGCTGGAGAAGAACGTGAAGAACGCCGACGCGGTGAAGGCCTGGATCAAGGCCAACCCGCAGGCGCTGGGCAAATGGCTGGAGGGGGTGAAGACCCGCGACGGCGGCGACGCCCTGGCCGCCGTCCAGGCCAGGCTCTGAGCCACCGATGGCGCGCTGGCTGCCCTTCCTCGCCTGGCTCCCCGGCCTGGGCCCGCGCGGCGTGGCGCGGGAGGCCTGGGTCGGCCTGGCCGGCGCGGTGCTGGCCCTGCCGCAGTCCATCGCCTACGCGCTGATCGCCGGGCTACCGCCGCAGTACGGGCTTTACGCGGCCATGCTGCCGGTGGCGATCGCCTGCCTGTGGGGCTCGTCGCGGCACATGGTCGGCGGGCCGACGGCGGCCATCTCGGTGGTGCTGTTTGCCACCGTGGCGCCGCTGGCGCCGCCGGGCAGCGCGCTGTTCATCCACTACGTACTGCTGCTGACCTTCCTCGCCGGCCTGCTGCAATGGGGCCTGGGGGCGCTGCGCGCCGGCGTGCTGCTGAACTTCGTCTCGCACTCGGTGATGCTCGGCTTCACCCTGGGCGCGGCGCTGGTCATCGCCCTTGGCCAGTTGCCTTACCTGCTCGGCGTGGAAGTGCACGGCCGGGGCAGCGCCCTCGACGGCGCGAGCCTGCTGCTGGCGCGCCTCGGCGAGTGCGACCCGGCGTCCCTGGCCATCGGCCTGCTGAGCCTGGCGTCGAGCCTGCTGTACCGCTGGTTGCGGCCGCGCTGGCCGGCGCTGCTGGTCGGCCTGCTGACGGCCAGCCTGGCGGTCTGGGCGCTGCCCGGCTGGTTCGCCGGGGTGGCGCGGGTGCAGGCTTTTGCCAGTGCGCTGCCACCGTTCAGCCCGCTGAGCATGGACGCGGCCAGCGTCGCCGCGCTGCTGCCGGGCGCCCTCGCCTGCGGCCTGCTCGGCCTGGTCACCAGCCTGTCGATCGCCCGCACCCTGGCCGCGCGCAGCCAGCAGGTGCTCGACGCCAACCGCGAAATCCGCGCCCAGGGCCTGTCCAACCTGATCGGCCCGTGGTTCTCCGCCAGCCTCTCAGCCGGCTCCTTCACCCGCTCCGGGCTGAACCTGGAAGCCGGCGCGCGCACGCCGCTGGCCGGGGTGTTCTCCGCCTTCTGGGTCGCCGCGCTGGCGCTCGCCGGGGCCGGGCTGATCACCCATATCCCGCTGCCGGCGATGGCCGGCAGCATCCTGCTGATCGCCTGGGGCCTGGTCGACCGCCCGGCGCTGCGCGCACTCTGGCGCGGCAGCCGCAGCGAGTTCGCGGTGATGGCCCTGACCGCCACCGCGACCCTGCTGCTGCCGCTGCAGAACGCCATCTACCTGGGGGTGCTGGCCTCGCTGCTGCTCTACCTGCGGCGCACCTCGCAACCGCGCGTGGAACGCTGGCAGGCCGTGGAAGAGGAGGTGCTGCGGGTGGAGGGCTCGATCTTCTTCGGCGCCTGCGACTACCTGCAGCGGCTGATCCAGGCCAGCCAAGGCCAGCGCCTGGTACTGGACGCCCGCCACGTCAATTTCATCGACTTCGCCGGCGCGCACATGCTGCAACAGGAAGCCCGCCGGCTGGCGGGCGAGGGCCGCCACCTGGTGCTGCGCCACGCGCGGCCGAGGGTGCGTGAGGAACTGGCGAAACAGATGGGCGAGGGCGCGGTCCTGCAGGTTGAGTAGGGCGAATAACGCCTACGGCGTTATCCGCCATTGCCGGGCACCGGTGTCCCCGCCGACGGCGGATAACCGCGAACGGTTATGCGCCCTACGTCACTGTAGGAGCGAGCTTGCTCGCGAACGACCTCGCAGCGGAGGCAGGTTCGCGAGCAAGCTCGCTCCTACGAAGAGCCTAACCAGCCAGTTGCCGGCGCAGCTCGTCCAGCACCGGCCGCGAATCAGGCCGCACGCCGCGCCACAGCACGAAGGCCTCGGCCGCCTGTTCCACCAGCATGCCCAGCCCGTCGATGCAGCGCGCCGCGCCGTGCTCGGCGGCCCAGCGGTTGAACGCGGTGGTCTCCTTGCCGTACATCATGTCGTAGCAGACGGTATGCCCAGGGCGGATCAGCGCCGGGTCGATCGGCGGCAGCTCGCCGGCCAGGCTGGCCGAGGTGCCATTGACGATCAGGTCGAAGGGTTCGTCGCGCAGCGCGAAGCCGCCGGCGCGCACCGCGCCCAGGTCGGAGAATTCGCGGGCCAGTTGCTCGGCCTTGGCGGCGGTGCGGTTGAGCACCACCAGCGCCGCCGGACCCTCCGCGAGGAAGGGTTCGAAAATGCCGCGCACCGCGCCGCCGGCGCCCAGCACCAGCACGCGCTGGCCGGCCAGGGCCACGCCATTGTTCACCACCAGGTCGCGGGTCAGGCCGGCGCCGTCGGTGTTGTCGCCCAGCAGGCGGCCATCGTCCAGGCGCTTCAGGGTGTTCACCGCGCCGGCGCGGCGGGCGCGCTCGGTGAGTTCGGCGCACAGCCGGTAGGCGTCTTCCTTGAACGGCACCGTGACGTTGGCGCCCAGGCCCTCGGCGAAGAAGGCGCGGGCGGCCCCGGCGAAGTCGTCCAGCGGCGCCAGCTGCGCGTCATAGGTGAGTGCCTGGCCGGTCTGCTCGGCGAACAGGCGGTGGATCAGCGGCGACTTGCTGTGGCCGATGGGGTTGCCGAAGACGCAATAGCGGTCCATGGGAAATCCTGGAGGAAGTTTCTTCTTGTGGCGGAGTGTGACGATGGGTTTCGCTGCGCTCAACGCCATCCTGCGGGTGTGTACGTAGGATGGGTGGAGCCTGGGCGATACCCATCAATGGCCAGCGAGCCAGTCGCGATCCTGGAGGAAATACTCGGTCAGGCGCGCTTCCTCGCTGCCCGGCTCGGCTTTCCAGTCGTAGCCCCAGCGCACCTGTGGCGGCAGCGACATGAGGATCGACTCGGTGCGCCCGCCGGACTGCAGGCCGAACAGGGTGCCGCGGTCGTAGACCAGGTTGAACTCCACGTAGCGACCCCGGCGGAACTCCTGGAACTCGCGCTGCTGCTCGGTCCAGGCCTGGGCCTTGCGCTTGCGCACGATCGGCAGGTAGGCCTCGATGTAGGCGTCGCCGATGGCCCGCAGGAAGGCGAAGCAGGTGTCGAAGTCCCACTGGTTCAGGTCGTCGAAGAACAGGCCGCCGATGCCACGCGGCTCGTTGCGGTGCTTCAGGTGGAAGTAGCGGTCGCACCACTCCTTGTAGCGCGGGTAGACGTCCTCGCCGAAGGGCGCGCAGGCCTCGCGGGCGACCTTGTGCCAGTGCACGCAGTCTTCCTCGTTGGCGTAGTAGGGGGTCAGGTCGAAACCGCCGCCGAACCACCACACCGGCTCCTCGCCTTCCCTCTCGGCGATGAAGAAGCGCACGTTGGCGTGGGAAGTCGGCACATGCGGGTTGCGCGGGTGGATCACCAGCGACACGCCCAGGGCCTGGAAGCCGCGCCCGGCCAACTCCGGCCGGTGCGCGCTGGCCGACGGCGGCAAGCCGGCGCCGAACACATGGGAGAAGTTCACCCCGCCCTTCTCGATCAGCGCGCCGTCGCCGATCACCCGGGTGCGGCCGCCGCCGCCGGCCGGGCGCTCCCAGGCGTCCTCGGCGAAGCGGGCGTCGCCGTCTTCGGCTTCGAGCGCGGCGCAGATGCGGTCTTGCAGGTCGAGCAGGTAGGCCTTGACGGCCTGGATACGGTCGGTCACGGAATCACCCTGGAGCGGGAAAGCCGCACGGCGCTTGGGCCGCAGGCCGGAAAAAGGGCGCCAAGCATAACATCCCCGCTGCGCACTCCGCGCTTGACGGCGATCAACAGGGCGGATTGGATGAAAGACTTTTCCCAGAGCGGTTCCGACGTTTCGGCACCGCATGCAGCAGGAGATCGACATGGCCAAGCGCATCCAGTTCGCCCGCACCGGCGGCCCCGAAGTCCTCGAGTACCTCGACTACACCCCGGCCGAGCCAGGCCCGAAGGAAGTCCGCGTACGCAACCGCGCCATCGGCCTGAACTTCATCGACACCTACTTCCGCAGCGGCCTCTACCCGGCCCCGGCCATGCCCTCCGGCCTCGGCACCGAAGGCGCCGGCGAAGTGGAGGCGGTGGGCAGCGAGGTGAGCAACGTCAAGGTCGGCGACCGCGTCGGCTACGCCACCGGGCCGCTGGGTTCCTACAGCGAACTGCACGTGCTGCCGGCGGCCAGCGTGGTGAAGCTGCCCGACGCCATCGACTTCGAGACCGCCGCCGCGGTGATGCTCAAGGGCCTGACCGTGCAGTACCTGCTGCGCCAGACCTACAACGCGCAGCCCGGCCAGACCATCCTCTGGCACGCCGCCGCCGGTGGCGTGGGCCTGATCGCCTGCCAGTGGGCCAAGGCCCTCGGGGTGAAGCTGATCGGCACCGTCGGCTCGCCGGAAAAGGCGGCGCTGGCCAAGGCCCACGGCGCCTGGGAAACCATCGACTACAGCCGCGAGAACGTGGTCGAGCGAGTGCTGGCGCTGACCGATGGCAAGAAGGTCCCGGTGGTCTACGACTCGGTGGGCAAGGACACCTGGCCGATCTCCCTGGACTGCGCCGCGCAGCGCGGGCTGATCGTCAGCTTCGGCAACGCCTCCGGCGCGGTGGACGGGGTCAACCTCGGCGTGCTGGCGCAGAAGGGCTCGCTGTTCGTCACCCGCCCGACCCTGTTCGGCTACGCCAACACCCCGGAACGCCTGCAGGCGATGGCCGAGGACCTGTTCGGCATGCTCGCCTCGGGCAAGCTCAAGGTGGAGATCAACCAGCGCTACGCCCTGGCCGACGCGGCCAAGGCGCAGACCGAACTGGCGGCGCGACGCACTACCGGCTCGACCATCCTGTTGCCTTGAGGGAAGCCCACCCTGTAGGAGCGGGCCGCGCCCGCGATTCGCGCGCAGGGCGCGCTCCTACGGGTTGGGCAGGATGCCGGCTCAGGCCGGGCGTACGGTCCGGCCGCTGATCAGGTCGCGGATCACGCTGGGGTTGCGGCGCCCGCCCAGGGAGCCGCCGAGCACGCCGTCCAGCTCACCACGGAAGTACTGCTCCACGCGCAGCCGGGTACGCGCCGCGGGGCGCCCGGCGGGGTTGGCCGAGGTCGACACCAGCGGCCCGGTGAGCGCGCACAGCTCGCGCACCAGCGGGTGCTCGCTGACCCGCAGGGCGACGCTGTTGTGCTGGCCGGTGATCCACTCCGGCAGGCGGTCCTGGTGCGGCACCAGCCAGGTGTTGGGGCCGGGCCAGGTGGCGCCGAGGCGGTCCTGCCATTCCTGCGGCAGGTCGGCCAGGAGGAAGTCGAACTGGCGGATGTTGTCGGCCACCAGGATCAGGCCCTTCTCCACCGGCCGTTCCTTGATCGCCAACAGGCGATGCACCGCGTCCTCGTTCCAGGGGTCGCAGCCCAGGCCCCAGACCGCTTCGGTCGGGTAGGCGATGACGCCGCCGTCACGCACAATCTTGGCCACTCGCCGCACACGCCAGCTGCTGATCATCGGGGAACTCCAGGGAAATCACGAATGCGCGGCAGTTTACGGGTTCAACCGCCGCGATGCACCCAGACGCCGGCCTCGCAGGCCACCGCGCCGTCCAGCTCCAGCTCGGTCAGTGCCGCCAGCACGCGCGGCAGCTCCCAGCCGCTGTTCGCGGCCAGGGCTTCACCGCTCTGCGGCGCTGCACGCAACAGCGCCAGCAGCGGGTGGCCCGGCGCCGGCGGGACCGGGGCCGGCGCCGACCGCCCGCTCCAGCCCCGCAGCTCGGCGAGTATGTCGTCGACGCTTTCCACCAGGGTCGCGCCCTGGCGAATCAGCTCATGGCAACCGCGCGCTCCCGGGTGGTGGATGGAGCCGGGAATGGCGTAGACCTCGCGACCCTGCTCGGCGGCCAGCCGCGCGGTGATCAGCGAGCCGCTGGCCGGGCTCGCCTCGACCACCAGCACGCCCAGCGACAGGCCGCTGATGATGCGGTTGCGCCGGGGGAAGTTGGCCGGTTGCGGCGGGCTGTCCAGCGGCAACTCGGAGAGCAGCGCGCCGCCGCCGTCGACGATGCGCCGCGCCAGGTCGAGGTGGCGGCGCGGGTAGAGGCGTTGCAGGCCGCTGCCGAGCACCGCCAGCGTCACGCCCCCGGCCTCCAGCGCGCCTTCGTGGGCGGCGCCGTCGATGCCCAGGGCCAGGCCGCTGGTGATGACGAAGCCACCGCCGGCCAGGCTGCGGGCGAAGGCGCGGGCGGTGCCCAGGCCCGGCGCGCTGGCCCGTCGGCTGCCCACCAGCGCCAGCTGCGGGCGTTGCAGGGGCGCCGGGTCGCCCTCGACGAACAGTAGTGGCGGCGCGCCGGCCAGCTCCGCCAGCAGCGCCGGATAGGCCTCGCCGTCCCACATCAGCAGATGTCTGCCGGGCGCCTCCAGCCAGCGCAGCGCGGCGGCGGCGCTGTCGCGGACCTCGGCGCTACGGCGGGCCTGCGCGCTGGCCGGGGGCATGCCCAGCGCCTGCCAGGCCAGCGCCGGCGCGCTCAGCGCCGAGGAGGCGGAACCAAAGGCCGCGAGCAGCGCGGCGAAGCGGCGCGGGCCCATGTCGGGCAGGGCGTGCAGGCGCAGGCGCGCCTCCAGTTCGGCGGGGGAGGGATCACGGGGCATGGCGGCAGTCCTTGGCGCGGCGAGGGGAGTCCCGACTATGCCGCGCCACTGCCGCCCCGCCTGTAGGACGCATCGGCGTTTGCGGAAGGCAGAAACGAAGAACCCCGCCGGAGCGGGGTTCTTCAGGTCGGACCTGCACTCAGGGGTTGAGCACCTTGTCCTGCACTTCCAGCGAACGGTTGGCGGTAAGCACCAGGCCGTAGCTGAGGCGGTTGTAGGTGCGGAAGATCATGACCAGGCCGGAGCGCTCGTCGGGAATCTTCACCAGGTCGCCGCTGACCCGGTCACGCACGGTCTCGCCGAGCTTGTAGATCGCCAGCACGTTGCCTTCCTCGAGGCCGTCGCGGCTGCCCTTGTCGATGGTCACCACGTCGTACTTGCCGATCTGGGTCACGCCGCGCGGCACGTCGATGATGGTGCCCTTGATGGCGGTCTTCGGCTCGCTGGGCATGAAGATCGAGGTGACGGCGCGCTCCTCGGTGGGGAACAGGCGGTCGCCCGGGCGCACTTCCTGAGTGCTGCGGGTCAGGCGCAGGGTGGCGACGTCGTCTTCCTTGGCGGTGACCTGGCCGCTGCCGATGTCCATGGCGTCGACGCCGAGGACTTCCTTGGTGTCGACGTCGGTGTAGACCTTGCCCTGGCGGAAGATGCCGTAGCTGCCTTCCTCGACCAGCGACTTGCCGCGCGCATAGGCGCGGTCGCCGGCGCCGCTGACCACGCGTTCGGCGTCACCGGCGACCATGTAGGGCGCGTCGGTGAAGTCGGCTTCGCTGTCGACGATGCGGTTGGACAGCAGGAAGGCGTTGATCTTGTCCAGCGGGATGGTCGGCACCGCCTCGGCGATGGGCGAGCTGCGCACCTTCGGCGAAAGCTTGATGGTGCCGTGGGACGCCCCACGGTTGAGAACGATGCGCGGCTGCCCGTCGATGTACACCAGGCTGAGCACGTCGCCCGGGTAGATCAGGTGCGGGTTGCGGATCTGCGGATTCACCTGCCAGATCTCCGGCCACTTCCAGGGCTTGTTCAGGAACTTGCCGGAAATGTCCCAGAGGGTATCCCCCTTGACTACCGTGTAGCGGTCGGGATGGCCTTCCCTGAGCTCTACGGCACCCTGCGCCACGCTCGCTGCCGCCAGGAGCAGCACGGCGAGTAGTGTTTTCCTCATGCGGTGAATCCCTTTATTATGTATACACATGAAACGCCGGAAAGCCGCCCCTACCGGGCTTTCCAGCGTTTTTCGATGCTGCTCAGCATATTAGCAGCCGATTTTTACTTTATTCCACAAGTGCATCACAAACGCATATGGCCATTCTGAACATCCTCGAATTCCCCGATCCGCGCCTGCGCACCATCGCCAAGCCGGTCGCGGTGGTCGACGACGCCGTGCGCCAACTGGTCGACGACATGTTCGAAACCATGTACGAGGCGCCCGGCATCGGCCTGGCCGCCACCCAGGTGAACGTTCACCTGCGCGTCGTGGTGATGGACCTGTCCGAGGACAAGTCCGAGCCGCGCGTGTACATCAACCCCGAACTGGAACCGCTCACCGAAGAGATGGGCGAGTACCAGGAAGGCTGCCTGTCGGTGCCCGGCTTCTACGAGAACGTCGACCGCCCGGTGCGCGTGCGCATCAAGGCGCTGGACCGCGACGGCAAAGCCTTCGAGGAAATCGCCGACGAGCTGCTGGCGGTGTGCATCCAGCACGAGTGCGACCACCTCAACGGCAAGCTGTTCGTCGACTACCTGTCCAACCTCAAGCGCGACCGGATCAAGAAGAAGCTGGAAAAGCAGCATCGCCAGCGCGCCTGACGCCCCCCATTCCCAAAGGCTTGCCCCGGCAAGCCTTTTTTCTTTGTAGCGAGCCACCGCATGAGCCAAGCATTGCGCATCGTCTTCGCCGGAACCCCGGAATTCGCCGCCGAGCACCTCAAGGCGCTGCTCGACACCCCGCACCAGATCGTCGCCGTCTACACCCAGCCGGACCGCCCGGCCGGCCGCGGCCAGAAGCTGATGCCCAGCCCGGTCAAGCAGCTCGCCGTGCAGCATGGCCTGCCGGTGCTGCAGCCGCCGACCCTGCGTGACGCCGACGCCCAGGCCGAACTGGCGGCGCTGCAGGCGGACCTGATGGTGGTGGTCGCCTACGGCCTGATCCTGCCCCAGGCGGTGCTCGACATCCCGCGCCTGGGCTGCATCAACAGCCA
>NZ_JARJLT010000392.1 GCF_029335315.1 Pseudomonas citronellolis | reverse complement strand
TCGGCACCAGGCAGAACCGCCCCACCCGCTCCCGACCACGAGAACCCCATGTCCCGAGTCAACAAGACCGTCCTCATCCTGGTAGCCATAGTCGCGCTCATCCTCGGCCTCACCGTGCAGAAGGTGCTCACCGAGAAGCACAAGATGGACCCCACCGTGCTGCTCGACGCCGGCATCGTGCTGCTGCCGCAGACCCGCGAAGTGCCGGCGCTGACCTTCCAGGACCAGGACGGCAAACCGTTCGACACCGCCAACCTCAAGGGCCGCTGGAACCTGCTGTTCTTCGGCTACACCTTCTGCCCGGACGTCTGCCCGACCACCCTGGCGCAACTGCGCGAGCTACAGGGCAAGCTCAGCCCGGAAGCGCGCGCGCAGCTGCAGGTGGTGTTCGTCAGCGTCGACCCGCACCGCGACACCCCGGCGCGCCTGAAGGAATACCTGGGCTTCTTCAACGCCGGCTTCCAGGGCCTGGTGGGCAGCGACGAGGCCATCCAGAAGCTGGCCAACGCCATGAGCATCCCCTACATCCCGGCCGACACCAGCAAGCCCAACTACACCGTCGACCACAGCGGCAACCTGGTGATCATCGGCCCGGACGGCACCCAGCACGGCTTCATCCGCGCCCCGCTGAACAACGCCAAGCTCGCCGAACAGCTGCCCAAGGTGCTCGCCGGCCAGGGCTGAGCCATTCGCCGGCGCGCAGCCGGCCCATTCACCGCGCTGCTTTGTCGCAGCCCGAGAACGGCCACCTACGGGTGGCCGTTCTTTTTTTTCATCACCCGCCTGCACAGTCATGGACTAGTCTGTTTTTCAGCGTCACCGCCGGTGGTGGCCTGGAAGCCAGGAAACACGCGTCCTGAAGCTGTCACAAGCGATTTCCTGACCCTGTAGTCAATGTAAAATATCTGCTACGGATTTCCAGCCATCAGGGATCACTCATATTTCAGATTAAAAACATTAATTAACACCTATAGATACGCCTGAGGCAGGATTGACGGGCCTCTCACCGGGTTGCCGGGGGTTCTGATGAGCGGACATTCACACCAGGGATCGCGGTTTCCTCCGGTCACAATAGGCAATTAGGCTAAAAGCCAGGGCTGACAAGGCCCCTGCCGTACCGGGGAAACTACGGGTCCGAACGTGACTTGTAGTTCTTTTTTCGTATCACTTCAGAACTTCTTGCCGACCCGGTGGCTCGATTGCACAATGCCGCCGCCCAACGGGTTCCCATTCCATCCCGCTGCGGCAAGTGTTGCCAGCTCGACATCCCGGACGCCTTCCGGCGCCGGACTACTCAAGATCACGCAGGAGATTTGTGAGTGCAGATCGGTGTCCCCCTCGAGACCCATGCCGGTGAAACACGGGTCGCCGCCACCGCTGAAACCGTCAAGAAACTGGTTGGCCAAGGCCACCAGGTGATCGTTCAGAGTGGCGCCGGCGTCAACGCCAGCCAGCCGGACAGCGCCTTCGAGGCCGCCGGGGCGAAGATCGGCTCGGCCGCCGACGCCCTGGGCGCCGAACTGGTGCTCAAGGTCGTCGCGCCCAACGCCGACGAACTGGCGCAGATGAAGGCGGGCGCCGTGCTGATCGGCATGCTCAACCCCTTCGACAACGACAACATCGCGCGCATGGCCGAACGCGGCATCACCGCCTTCGCCCTGGAAGCGGCGCCGCGCACCTCCCGTGCGCAGAGCCTCGACGTGCTGTCGTCGCAGGCCAACATCGCCGGCTACAAGGCCGTGATGCTCGCCGCCAACCACTACCCGCGCTTCATGCCCATGCTGATGACCGCCGCCGGCACCGTTAAGGCCGCCCGCGTGCTGATCCTCGGCGCCGGCGTCGCCGGCCTGCAGGCCATCGCCACGGCCAAGCGCCTGGGCGCGGTGATCGAGGCCTCGGACGTACGCCCGGCGGTGAAGGAGCAGATCGAGTCGCTCGGCGCCAAGTTCGTCGACGTGCCCTACGAGACCGACGAGGAGCGCGAGTGCGCCCAGGGCGTCGGCGGCTACGCCCGGCCGATGCCGGCCTCGTGGATGGAGCGCCAGGCCAAGGCGGTGCACGAACGCGCCAAGCAGGCCGACATCGTCATCACCACCGCGCTGATCCCCGGCCGCAAGGCCCCGACCCTGCTGCATGAAGCCACCGTGCAGGAAATGAAACCGGGCTCGGTGGTCATCGACCTGGCCGCGGCGCAAGGCGGCAACTGCCCGCTGACCGAAGCCGGGCAAGTGGTGATCAAGCACGGCGTGACCCTGGTCGGCCACACCAACCTGGCAGCCATGGTCCCGGCGGACGCCTCGGCCCTGTATGCGCGCAACCTGCTCGACTTCCTCAAGCTGACCCTGTCCGCCGAAGGCTTCAAGGTCAACCTGGAAGACGACATCGTCGCCGCCTGCCTGATGTGCCGCGACGGCCAGGCCGTACGCAAGAACGGCTGAGCCTCGCGCTCCCTATATAAAGAAGAACCCGCCGGGCCCCTGGGCCTGGCCTAGAGACCGGTGAAAGACGATGGAAGAAATGCTGATCTCCCATGGGATCTACAACCTGATCATCTTCGTGCTGGCCGTGTACGTCGGCTACCACGTGGTATGGAACGTCACCCCCGCCCTGCACACCCCGCTGATGGCCGTGACCAACGCCATCTCGGCGATCGTCATCGTCGGCGCCATGCTGGCCGCCGCCCTGACCGTCACCCCGCTGGGCAAGATCATGGGCACCCTGGCCGTGGCCCTGGCCGCAGTCAACGTGTTCGGTGGCTTCCTGGTCACCCGCCGCATGCTGGAAATGTTCAAGAAGAAAGCGCCGAAAGCGCCGGCGGAGAAGCACTGACCATGAGCATGAACCTCGTCACCCTACTGTACCTGATCGCCTCGGTCTGCTTCATCCAGGCCCTGAAGGGCCTGTCGCACCCGACCACCTCGCGGCGCGGCAACCTGTTCGGCATGATCGGCATGGCCATCGCCGTGCTCACCACCGTGGGCCTGGTGTTCAAGCTCGGCGCGCAACTGGCCGAGGGCAGCGGCGCCGCCGCCGGCATCGGCTACATCCTGGTCGGCCTGCTGGTCGGCGGTAGCGCCGGCTCGATCATGGCCAAGCGCGTCGAAATGACCAAGATGCCGGAACTGGTCGCCTTCATGCACAGCATGATCGGCCTGGCCGCGGTGTTCATCGCCGTCGCCGCCGTCGTCGAGCCGCAGTCCCTGGGCATCGTCGAGCACCTGGGCGACACCATCCCCACCGGCAACCGCCTGGAACTGTTCCTCGGCGCGGCCATCGGCGCCATCACCTTCTCCGGTTCGGTGATCGCCTTCGGCAAGCTCTCCGGCAAGTACAAGTTCCGCCTGTTCCAGGGCGCCCCGGTGCAGTTCGCCGGCCAGCACCTGCTGAACCTGGTGCTGGGCCTGGCCACCCTGGGCCTGGGCCTGGTGTTCATGTTCACCGGCAACCTCAGCGCCTTCGCCCTGATGCTGGCCCTGGCCTTCATCCTCGGCGTGCTGATCATCATCCCGATCGGCGGTGCCGACATGCCGGTGGTGGTGTCGATGCTGAACTCCTACTCCGGCTGGGCCGCGGCGGGCATCGGCTTCTCGCTGAACAACTCGATGCTGATCATCGCCGGCTCGCTGGTGGGTTCCTCGGGCGCCATCCTCTCGTACATCATGTGCAAGGCGATGAACCGCTCGTTCTTCAACGTCATCCTCGGCGGTTTCGGTGGCAGCACCGACGACGCCGGCCCGGCTGGCGCGAAGGAAGCCCGCCCGGTGAAATCCGGTTCGGCCGACGACGCTTCGTTCCTGCTGACCAACGCCGACAGCGTGATCATCGTTCCCGGCTACGGCCTGGCGGTGGCCCGCGCCCAGCACGCGCTGATGGAACTGGCGGAGAAACTGACCCACCGCGGCGTCACCGTGAAGTTCGCCATCCACCCGGTCGCCGGTCGTATGCCCGGCCACATGAACGTCCTGCTGGCCGAGGCCGAAGTGCCCTACGAGCAGGTGTTCGAGATGGAAGACATCAACTCCGAGTTCGGCCAGACCGACGTGGTGCTGGTGCTCGGCGCCAACGACGTGGTCAACCCGGCCGCGAAGAACGATCCGAAGTCGCCGATCGCCGGCATGCCGATCCTCGAGGCCTACAAGGCCAAGACCGTGATCGTCAACAAGCGCTCGATGGCCAGCGGCTACGCCGGCCTGGACAACGAACTGTTCTACCTGGACAAGACCATGATGGTCTTCGGCGACGCCAAGAAAGTCATCGAAGACATGGTCAAGGCCGTCGAGTAACTCGACCGTCGATCCACAAGACACCGGCCGCGCGCCGGTGTCTTGCTTTGTCGCAACGGAAAACCCTCTGGACTTTGGTAGTAAGAAAGGCGCCGGCGGCGTGATTTTGCGACCTTGGTATAAGGGCGAAAAATCCCCGAGTCCCTAGACTGGCCGCCTCGCACTCCCCTATTGCCTGAGGTTTTCCCATGTACCGTGATCGCGTGCGCCTGCCTTCCCTGCTGGACAAGGTGATGACTGCCGAAGAGGCTGCGGCCCTGATCCAGGACGGCATGACCGTCGGCATGAGCGGTTTCACCCGCGCCGGCGAAGCCAAGGCCGTGCCCGAGGCACTGGCCCGGCGCGCCAAGCAGCAGCCGCTGAAGATCAGCCTGATGACCGGCGCAAGCCTGGGCAACGACCTCGACAAGCACCTCACCGAGGCCGGCGTGCTGGCCCGGCGCATGCCCTTCCAGGTCGACAGCACCCTGCGCAAGGCGATCAACGACGGCAAGGTGATGTTCATCGACCAGCACCTGTCGGAAACCGTCGAGCAACTGCGCAACCACCAGCTGAAGCTGCCGGACATCGCGGTCATCGAAGCCGTGGCCATCACCGAGGAAGGCCACATCGTACCGACCACCTCGGTGGGCAACTCGGCCAGCTTCGCGATCTTCGCCAAGCAGGTCATCGTCGAGATCAACCTGGCGCACAACACCAACCTGGAAGGCCTGCACGACATCTACATCCCGACCTACCGGCCGACCCGCACGCCGATCCCGCTGACCCGCGTCGACGACCGCATCGGCAGCACCGCCATCCCGATCCCGCCGGAAAAGATCGTCGGCATCGTCATCAACAACCAGCCGGACTCCCCGTCCACCGTGCTGCCGCCGGACGACGAGACCCAGGGCATCGCCAACCACCTGATCGCCTTCTTCGAAGCCGAGGTCGCCGCCGGCCGCCTGAGCAACAACCTGGCGCCGCTGCAGGCCGGCATCGGCAGCATCGCCAACGCCGTGATGTGCGGCCTGATCGACTCGCCGTTCGAGAACCTGACCATGTACTCCGAAGTACTCCAGGACTCGACCTTCGACCTGATCGACGCCGGCAAGCTGCGCTTCGCCTCGGGCAGCTCCATCACCCTGTCGACCCGTCGCAACGCCGACGTGTTCGGCAACCTGGAGCGCTACAAGGACAAGCTGGTGCTGCGCCCGCAGGAAATCTCCAACCACCCCGAGGTGGTCCGTCGCCTGGGCATCATCGGCATCAACACCGCCCTGGAGTTCGACATCTACGGCAACGTCAACTCGACCCACGTCGGCGGCACCAAGATGATGAACGGCATCGGCGGCTCGGGTGACTTCGCCCGCAACGCGCACCTGGCGATCTTCGTCACCAAGTCCATCGCCAAGGGCGGCAACATCTCCAGCGTGGTGCCGATGGTCAGCCACGTCGACCACACCGAGCACGACGTGGACATCCTCGTCACCGAGCAGGGCCTGGCCGACCTGCGTGGCCTGGCGCCGCGCGAGCGCGCCAAGGTGATCATCGAGAACTGCGTGCACCCGTCCTACCGCGACGCCCTGGCCGGCTACTTCGAAGCCGCCTGCGAGCGCGGCGGGCACACCCCGCACATCCTGCGCGACGCGATGAACTGGCACATCAACCTGGAAGAACGCGGCCACATGCTCGCCGCGGGCTGATGCAGACGGCCTCGCGGGCCATTTCGCAAAGAATGGCCCGCGAGGCTGGACAGCCGGCAGAAAAGCACGTAAAAACACTCTCGAACAGTTTTTTATCCCGCCTCGACTGTTCCGTTTCTCCCCCTGCCGCCCTGGCAGTCCCCGCTGAAAACCCCGAATCCCTCGCCAACTGCGCACCACAATGGAGCGTAGCGGTACAGTTCGCCCCAAAAACGCCATTACAGTTCGCTGAAACAATTCGCTGACGCTATTTAATTCAGTGCAACTGTACCTATCGCGGCTGACCAAAAAGTCAGAAGATATCTCTCAACAACTTCCGTAACCCACTACCCGCCACAAGCGGGAAGGACACAGATCATGGAACGTACCCTCGGTTCCGCCGCCATCAGCACCACCCGCCCCACTTCCAGCGCCCACCGTGGCCTCGTCAGCACCGTACGCCTGTGGCAGCGCCGCATCGAGAGCCGCCGTCAGCTGGCCCGCCTGGACTCCCGCCTGCTGGCCGACGCCGGCATCAGCGAAGCCCAGCGCTACGCCGAGCTGAACAAGCCGTTCTGGAAGTAAGCGATACAGCTGTAAACTGTTATGGTCCGCAGTAGTTATCCAGGACTGTACCGGTGACACCGTAACGGGCCGCTCCCCTTCAGGAAGCGGCCCGTACTGTTTTCAGGCCCCCGCAAAAGCCGCTCCGCAACGGTGCAGCCGGGCCGTACAGCCAGGCCCGTTCGCGGCCATACAGTTTCTTCCCGCCGCCTCACTGTTCTTGCCGAATTTCCCCTGCCTGCGCCTGCCCCGCGCGACCGCCCGATGCGAACCTGAATCCCCAGCAGCGCAACGGAGATCGCCAGCATGGACCGAGTTCTCAGCGGCACCGGCAAGGACAGCAGTACAGTTCACACTTTCAGGGCATTCGTCGTACATGTGCTCGGCCTGCTTCGCCAGTGGCGCCTGAACGCCCAGGGCCGCCGCCAGTTGGCGCTGCTGGGCGAGTACGAACTGGCCGACAGCGGCATCGATCGCTGCGCCCGCGAACGTGAACTTTCGAAACCTTTCTGGCGTTGACCGGCTGGTCGCGCCGGACGCCCTCGGCTAGTCTGCCAATGAGCGCGGCAGACCAGCCGCGCGGTTCGTCTTCGACTGGGAGTGTCCATCCATGAATCGTCTGCGCCTGCTTACCGCCGCCGCCCTGCTCACCTGCGCCAGCGGCGCCTTCGCCACCAGCTTCATCTACACCACCGACGCCCTGGTCGGCGCCACCAAGGCCACTTCCGACGGCACCACCAACATCAGCAACTCCTTCCGCGACGACAAGATCGTCCTCGAAGCCCGCGACGACGCCGCCACCTTCGTCGCCACCCAGGGCAGCGTGCGCGGCGCGCACCTGGAAGCGGCGCTGCGGCATATCCGCAGCAAGTTGCCGGAAGTCGCCGCCAACGACCTGCAACTGGCCCAGGCCATCCTGGTCATCTGAGCCCTCCCGCCACGCCCGGAAGCGCTTTTCAGAGCGCCTTCCGGGCGTCCGGCGCTGGCTCTCGCCGGCGCATTCCGTTAGCCTTGGCGGCCGTGCTTTTCCGATCGCCATAGCCCATGCGCAGCCCGCTATTCCTGCTCACCGGCCTCTGCCTCGCGACACCCGTTCTGGCCTTCGACCAGACCACCATGTTCGTCGCCGGCAGCGGCTACGTGACCAGCAAGGTCACCAGTACGCCTTTCGAGAACAAACTGCTCGGTGCCGCCCGCGATGATGCCGCCAGCTACATCGCCACCGACGGCCGGGTGCGCGGAGCGCGCCTGGAACAGGCGTTGCGCTGGCTGCGCACAGAGCATCCGGAGCTTGCGGCGAACGATCGGGAACTGGCCGAAGCCATTCTTGCCCAATAAATCGTGAGCAGCTCCCGCTGCCGTATTCGGAGACCTCCATGCGCCTCAGCTCGATCCCCAAGAGCCCCCTGATCATCGGCCTGCTGCTGGCCGCCTGCGCGTCCAGCGTGCAGGCCCACTCGGTCATCCGCCTGTTCAACATCAGCACCAATGCCACCGGCCGCAGCCTGGACTTCACCTCCGACACCACCACCTCGATCCGCGACATGAAGATCGTCCGCGAGGCCCGTGACGACGCCGCCAGCTTCGTCGCCAGCGAAGGCAGCATCCGTGGCGCGCAGCTGGAAGCGGCGCTGAAGGTGGTGCGCGAGAAGGTACCGGACGCGCGCGACGCCTCCGACCAGCAACTGGCCGAAGCCATCCTCGCCCTGTGATCCCCCGTGCCGGCCGCTGGCTGGCGGCACTCACCCTGTGCCTTGCCGCCAGCAGCCAGGCCGCCCTGCGCCTGGAGCTCGCCGACGCCAGCCTGGCCCCGGCGCAGCGCCAGGCCAGCCAGCAGCTGCTGGATGACGTTCGCCAGCTGCTGCCGGCGCCCTTCGTCGAAGCCCTGGACCGCCGCGTCGACGTGGAATGGCGCGAAGACCTGCCGGACAACGGCATGGGCCAGGCCCTGCGCCCCGACGCCATCGCGCTGAACCGCAAGTACCTCGCCGCCCTCACCGACGGCAGCGCCGCGACCCTGAAGACCGGGCGCAGCCACGGCACCCTGCGCCGCGAGCTGCAGGCCACCGTGGTCCACGAACTGACCCACCTGTACGACCGCGGCCGCCTGTGGCTGCCCGCCGAGGCGCGACTGATCCAGCGCTGCACCCGCCAGGACGCCGCCATCGGGCGCATCGGCGAGGGCGGCGACTGCCGCGGCCAGGCCGGGCGCCGCTTCACCCTGTCGGACGACCCGCGCCTGCTCGACCTCGCCGGCTGGCCGCAACTGGCCGGCAAGCGCGGCCAGCGCGAGCAGCACAACAGCTTCGTGCTGCGCAGCCCGGATCGCTACGAGCTGAGCAACCCGCGCGAGTTCGTCGCGGTGAACATGGAGTACTTCGTCCTCGACCCCAGCTACGCCTGCCGGCGCCCGGCGCTGTACCGCTACTACGCCGAGCGCTTCGGCGAGCGCCCGCAGCGCCAGGCCTGCGCACCATCCTTCGCCTACCTCAACGCCGGCCGCGACTTCGGCCGCCAGCCGCTGGGCAAGCTCGACCCGGAGCGGGTCTACGAGGTGGACTACCTGCTCGCCGAGGCCAACGACCAGTGGATGAGCCGCTGGGGCCACGCCATGCTCCGCCTGGTGGTCTGCGCCCCCGGCCGGCCGCGCGGCCCGGACTGCCGGCTGGACCTGGACCAGCACCTGGTGCTGTCCTACCGCGCCTTCGTCGGCGACCTGCAGCTGTCCAGCTGGGACGGCCTGACCGGCTCCTACCCGTCGCGGCTGTTCGTCCTGCCGCTGTCCCAGGTGATCGAGGAATACACCAAGGTCGAGCTGCGCAGCCTGGCCTCGGTGCCGCTCAAGCTCAGCCGCCAGCAGATCGACGAACTGGTCGAGCGCGCCATGCAGGTGCACTGGGGCTACGACGGCAACTACTTCTTCATCTCCAACAACTGCGCGGTGGAAACCCTCAAGCTGCTGCGCAGCGGCGTCGACGACCCGCGCCTGCGCGACCTCGACAGCATCACCCCCAACGGCGTGCTGCAGATCATGGAGAACCGCGGCCTGGCCGACGCCAGCGTGCTCGACGACCCCAAGCGCGCGCTGCGCCTGGGTTACCGCTTCGACTCCTTCCGCGACCGCTACCAGGCCATGTTCGAGGTGCTGCGCCAGCGCCTGGACATTCCCCAGCGCAAGGTCGAGGACTGGCTGACGTTGCCGGCGACACAGCGCCGCGCCTGGTTCGACAAGGCCGACCTGCGCGCCAGCGCCGCCATGCTGCTGCTGGAACAGGCCGCGCTGCGCCGCCAGCTGCAGCTCGCCCAGGACGAGCTGAAGCGCCTCTACCTGGGCCATCACGACGACCTCAAGGCCGACCCCAAGCTGGCGGCGGCGGGCAAGACCCTGCAGCAGATCCTCGACGACAGCGGCTTCCTCAGCCAGCCGGCGGCCCTGCTGGACAGCGGCTACGGCCTGCCGCAGCCGGGCGAGTCGACCCGCCTGGAACAGCAGACCCTGGAACGCCAGGCGCGCCTGCGCCAGCTCAGCGACGACCTCGACCAGGAAGTCCGCAGCCTGCTGGAACCGGAGCGCCGCGACGAACTCCAGGCGCTGGAGGCCAACCTCAAGCAGCTAGGCGCGCACCTGCGCGCGCTGCACAAGGCGGCGGGCGGGTTCGAGCTGCCTTGAGAGCCAGCACGAGCCACCTCGCACACTTCCTGAAAGCGTAGGGCGGATAACCGTTCGCGGTTATCCGCCGAGGACGTCGGCGCGGAAGCTGACGGCGGATAACGCCGTGGCGTTATGCGCCCTACAGGTTCGCGTTGCCGCAAGGCCAGACGCGCCCGCGAGAGGCGCCCACCAACGCCCCAAACGAAAAACGCGCCCATGGGCGCGTTTTTCATCGGCCGATGAAACGCCTCAGCGGCGCCCCTCCAGCTTGAAGTAGAAGACCTTGGTGGCCTGCCGCGCGACGATCCGGCCGCCGCTCACGCGGGGCTCGAAGCGCCAGGTTTCCATCGCCTGGCGCACCGCGCTGTCGAACATCCGCGGCGGCGACGAGTCGAGCACCTGGATGTCGTCGATGCGGCCGTCGGCGGTGATGGTGAACAGCACCTTCACGTGGCCTTCGATACCGCGGCGCTGGGCCATCAGCGGGTACTTCGGCGAGTCCATGCGCAGCGGCTTGATGTCGCTGTCGTTGATGCTCCCGGTGGGCAGGCCGGCGGGGCCCTGGGTACCTGCCGGCGCGGCCTGGGCGCCCGGCGTGCTCACCCCGGTGACCGGCGCGGCGGGGGGCGGCGGCGGTGCCGGCGGGGTCGGCTGGGCCTGGCTTTCCTGGGCCGGCTCGGGTTCGGGCTTGGGTTTCGGCTTGGGCTTGGGCGCCTTCTTCGGCACCGCCTTCTCCACCGGTTTGGGCTTGGGTTTGGGCGGCTCCGGCTTCGGCGGCTCGACCACCGGCTCCGGCGGCGTCGGTTGCGGCGGCTGCGGCTCGGGGGCGGCGGCCGGCGGTTCCTTGACCGGCTCGGGCTTGGGCGCCAGCTGCACGATGCTGACCTGCATGGTCGGGATCTCGCCCCGGCCCAGGTTCAGCTCGTCCGGACTGGGCACGACCCAGATCAGGCCGGCGACGATGCCCAGGTGCAGCACCACGGACAGCCCCGAGGACTTCCACCAGCCCGCCGGCTTCGGCGCTTCCTGGCCTTCCTCCACGCCTTCCACCGGCGCGGCGTAGGGGATCAGCAACTCTTCGGCGACCGCCACTTCCTCGTCGCGACGCGCACCGCTGCAATCCACCAGGCGCAGGGTCGCCTCGGTGCCGCGCTGGGCGCTGACGGAGGGCAGCGAAAGTCCTTCGTCGCCGTCTGCAGACGACGGCAGTTCCTCGGCGTTCACGGCAAGGGCAGAGCCCGCCGACGAACGCGAATGCGATGGCGACATGGGGAAGCCTGTGGAGAAATGACTGGAATCTGATAATTATTATCATTCACCCAGGCGATCAGGGCAACCTCAACGACCGTCCGACAACCAGGCACAGGTCAAGAATTGCCCTTGTAGCGCCTCGACGTCCTGTTCCAGGTCAAGGATCAGCTCCAGGCGGTTGTCCCGGCGCCAGGCGCTGGGCTGCCAGGGCTCGTCGCCGGCGACCCGGTTGCAGGCCAGCCAGCCCTCCTCGCAGTGCACCACCGCCTTGGCCCGCAGCAGGCCGGGAAGCCCCGCCAGCCAGGCCTCCAGCGCCGCGCGGCGGAAGCGCCAGTCGGCGTGCAGGCGCCAGCCGACGGCCTGCCGGCCGCCTTCGCTATGCACCTGGCGCAGGGGCGCGGCGCGGGTCAGCAGCACCGGCAGCGCGGCGCCCGGCGCCGGCAACTCGGCGGTCTGCGGCCCGGCCCCGGCGATGGACGGCAACCGCGCGATCGGCAGCTGGCCGTGTTCCGTCCAGACCAGCGGCACCTCGGCCAGGCTGGAACGCAGACCCTCGCGGGCCGCCTCGTCCAGCCCGGCGCTCTTGTTCAGCACCAGCAGCGCGGCGTCCGCCAGCGCCTCCCGCTGCGCGTCGGGGAGGGGCGCGCCGGCGGCCAGGGCGGCGGCATCGAGCACCAGCAGCAGCGGCTGCGGCGCCAGCACACCACGCCAGGGCGCCTCGCCCAGTTGGCGCAGCAGGGTGCGCGGGTGGCCGAGGCCCGAAGGCTCGATGAACAGCCGCTGCGGTCGTGCCTTGCGCAGGAGACGGGCGAGGCCGACCTGGAAGGGCGCGCCGTTGACGCAGCACAGGCAGCCGCCGGCGACTTCGCCGATGGCCACGCCGTCGGCGTCGCTGGCGAGCAGCGCGGCGTCCAGGCCAATCTGGCCGAATTCGTTGACCAGCACCGCCCAGCGCTCGCCGTCCGGGCGCTGGCCCAGGAGGTTGCGGATCAGGCTGGTCTTGCCGGCGCCCAATGGGCCGCCGATCACATGGGTGGGAATCAGTTCGAGCATGCCGCCATGTTGCCGCCTGACGGCGCCGGGGAAAAGCGCTAGAGTCGCCGCTTCGCTCAACGGACCCCGTCTCCATGCGTCTGCCGGCCCTGTTCCTGTCGTCCTGCCTCGCCCTGCCCGCCCTAGCCCACGCCGAAGCCTGCGTGGTGCACAGCCAGGGCGCCAACCTCGACGTGAAGGTCTGTCAGCAGAACCGCAGCATCCCGGCGAAGCTGTTCCACGAGGGGTTCTGCCAGCCGCAGCTGAAGGACCAGAAGGTCCAGGTGACCTACGCCGACGCCTGCCCCTCCGGCGCCTTCGGCGTCTGCGCCAACGCGCGGATCAGCAACGGCCCCTACCGCCAGGACATCCACTACTACGGCGTGGCCAGCGACGCGCGCTTCCTCAAGCCGTTCTGCGAGAGCCAGAGCGACGGCCAGTGGCAAGCCGCGCAGTGACGTTCACGCGGCTGTCATGCGCCGCTGGTCTACTGCTCGACGGGTACCTCACACCCACTGGCACCCCACGCCAGAAGAGATCTTGGTGATAGGGCCGCCCCGCGCGGCCCTCTTTTTTCCCGCCGCCCTCGCCACCCGGACCAACGGTATCGCCGTTCGTCCGTGCAACGGTGTCTTGCACGCACGCCCCTTCTGTCAAAAGGTCGTATCCGCTAAGTTTTCAGAGCGTGAGGTACCTTTGGGGGGTTACGCATGAGCACGTCTATGAATCTGGACGGCCCCTTCTATCCGCCGGCGCTGGGGGCGCCGGAGCGACTCAGCGCGGACCAGCTTCGCGCTTCGCTGGAAATCACCATGGCCGAGCACGGCGGCGGCGCCGTCTGGCTGTTCGCCTACGGCTCGCTGATCTGGCGCCCGGAGTTCCCGGTGGCCGAGGCCAGCCGCGCGCGGGTGCACGGCTACCATCGCGGCCTCTACCTGTGGTCACTGACCCATCGCGGCACCCCGGAGATGCCGGGCCTGGTGCTGGGCCTGGATCGCGGCGGCTCCTGCGCGGGGTTCGCCTACCGGCTGCCCGACGAACAACTCGACGCCAACCTCCTGGCGCTCTGGCAGCGCGAGATGCCCTATGCCTCGTACCGCCCGGAATGGCTCAGCTGCCGCCTGGAGGATGGCCGCCGGGTGCGCGCGCTGGGCTTCGTCCTCGAACGCCACCTGCCCAGCTACGCCGGCTCGCTGCCGGACAGCGTCGTGCAGAGGGTGTTCGACAGCGCCCAAGGCCATTTCGGCACCACCCGCGAGTACGTCGAGCAGACGGTCAGCGCGCTGCGCGCCTGCGCCATGCCCGACCTCAACCTGGAAGCCCTGCTGGCGCGCTGCTGCGTGAAGACTTCCGGCTGAGCCTCAGGAGGCCTGGCGCGACGGCTGCACCTCGATCGGCTGCGGCGCGTCCAGGCCCCAGGCGGCGTCGTCCGCCCAGTCCTCGCCGAAGATCTCGCTGGGATGCTGGGTGCGGCTGGAGCCGTTGCCGCAGCCCATGGCCTGCGCCGAGCAATAGCGGTCGCAACCCCAGCAGATGCGCTCAGGGTGAGTGGGATGCAGGGGGAATTTCTTGGCCATGGAAAGCCGCCTGAAGAGAGTGGGCCCAGCGTCCATTCAACGCCTAACCGACGCGCCAGACCTTGCGCCGGATCAACGCCGAGCGCCGCGGAATAAGCAAATACAGCATAAGCAAAGCATTTTTTATTCCTTAATTAATTGACGTTCGCCCCCTACACTGCTGCCCATGACGACTTTCAGGGGGAACCCACCCATGCGCAGCGAACGCGTCCGCTATGTACTGGTGCCCGGCTGGCACGGCTCGGAAGACGAGCACTGGCAGAGCCACTGGCAACGCGCGCTGCCCAACGCCTCGCGGGTGGAGCAGCGCGACTGGATCACCCCGCGGCATGTCGACTGGGTGGCCGAACTGGACCGCGAGATCCGCCGCCAGCCCGGCCGCGTGGTGCTGATCGCGCACAGCCTGGGCTGCGTCACGGTCGCCTCCTGGGCGCGCCGCGCCGGCTCGCGCGCCCTGGCCCAGGTGGCCGGGGCCCTGCTGGTGGCGCCGGCCGACGTCGAGCGCGAGACCTGCAACGAGGCCCTGCGCAACTTCGCCCCCATCGCCGTGGATACCCTGCCCTTCCCCAGCCTGCTGGTGGGCTCGGACAACGACCACGCCTGCAGCCCGCAGCGCGCCCTGCACCTGGGCCGCGCCTGGGGCGCCGAGACGGTGATCCTGCCCGACGCCGGGCACATCAACGTGAAATCCGGCCACGGCGCCTGGGAAGCCGGCTACCGCCACCTGTTCCGCCTGCAGTACCTGATCGATCACCAGGCGCGCCGCCGCGCCTGAGCGTCCAGTCCCCGTAGGAGGGTGTTGAGCGAAGCGATACCCATCGCCACGGCCGCGTAGAGCGCATAACGCCCCAGGCGTTATCCGCCGCCAGCTTCCGCGCCGGAGTCATCGGCGGATAACCGCGAACGGTTATTCGCCCTACGCCTTGGATCCCCGCGTTCGCGGGGACGACGAGTGGGAAAGCGTGCCAATCCCGACCCCGTCACTCCCGCGAACGCGGGAGCCCAGCGTCTTGGCGCGGGATCACGCTGACTCAATCCTCTTCCTGCACCGCCTTGTAGCCGCCGGCCAGGCGCTGCTGCACCTCCGGCGGCACATTGCTGTAATGGCTGGCCTCCAGGCTGAAGAAGCCCTGCCCGGCGGTGATCGACTTCAGGCGGTTGGCGTAGCCTTCCAGCTCGGCCAGGGGCACCTGGCCGCGCACCAGGGTGGCGTGGGCCGACAGCGATTCGGTGCCCAGCACCTGGCCGCGGCGCCCGGTGAGGTCGGCGGTGATGTCGCCCAGGCGCGCTTCCGGCGCCGTCACCGCGATGCTGACGATCGGCTCCAGCACCATGCCGCCGGCGTTGCGCAGGGCGTCGAGCATGGCCTTGCGCCCGGCCGCCTGGAAGGCGATGTCCTTGGAGTCCACCGAGTGGCTCTTGCCGTCGAACAGGGTGACCTTCACGTCTTCCACCGGGAAACCCGCCAGGGGCCCGGCGACCAGCGCCGCGCGCACGCCCTTCTCCACCGAGACGACGAACTGCCCGGGGATCACCCCGCCCTTGATCGCGTCGACGAACTCGAAGCCCGCGCCTCGCGGCAGCGGTTCGATGCGCAGGAACACCTCGCCGAACTGGCCGGCGCCGCCGGTCTGCTTCTTGTGCCGGCAATGGCCCTCGGCGGCGCGAGTGGCGGTCTCGCGGTAGGGCACCGCCGGCGGCCGGGTGCTGACGTCCAGCTTGTAGCTGCCGGTCAGGCGCTCCAGCAGGTAGCGCAGGTGCAGCTCGCCCATGCCGCGCAGCACGGTTTCCTGGGTCGAGGCGTTGTAGTCCAGGCGCACGCAGGGGTCCTCGGCGAGCAGGCGCTGCAGCACCTCGGCCAGGCGCTGCTCGTCGCCGCGGCGGCTGGCCTCGATGGCCAGGCCCTGCATCGGCGTGGGGAAGTCCAGCGGCGCCAGGCGGATGTGGTCCTCGTCGTGGGAGTCGTGCAGGACCACGTCGAACTCCAGCTCCTCGACCTTGCTCAGCGCGCCGAAGTCACCCGGGATCAACTGCGGCACCTCCTCGTGGCGCTTGCCCTGCAGGCGCAGCAGGTGGCCGACCTTGAACGGCTTGCGACCGTCCCCGGCGAACAGTTGCATGTCCCGGCGCACGGTGCCCTGGTGCACGCGGAACACCGCCAGGCGGCCGACGAAGGGGTCGATCACCACCTTGAACACGTGGGCCAGGACGTGCGCCTCCGGGTCCGGCCGCGAACGGAAGGCCTTGGCCGCACCCGTTTCGTCCAGCCGTTCGAACAGCGGCGGATTGCCCTCCATGGGGTTCGGCGCCAGGCGTTCCAGCACCTCCAGCAGCTCCGCCACGCCAGCGCCGCTGCGCGCCGAGACGAAGCACAAGGGGATCAGGTGCCCCTCGCGCAGGGCCCGCTCGAAGGGCTCATGCAGCTCCTCCGGGCTGATCTCGCCTTGTTCCAGGTAGCGCGCCATCAGTTCCTCGTCCACCTCCACCACCTGGTCGACCAGGGCCTGGTGCGCCTCTTCCACCGAGGAGAAGTCCGCCTCGCCAGCCGGCGCGAAGAAGCAGTCGGAGACCCGCGTGGCGCCAGCGGCCGGCAGGTTCAGGGGCAACACCTCCTTGCCGAAGGCCTCGCGCAACTCACCCAGCAGCGCCGCCAGGTCGACACGCTCGGCGTCGATCTTGTTCACCACCAGCATCCGGCACAGCCCGCGCTCGGCGGCCCAGCCCATCATGCGGTGGGTGTTCAGCTCGATGCCGTTCTGCGCGTTGACCACCACCAGCGCGGTGTCCACCGCCGCCAGGGCCGGCAACGCGTGGCCGATGAAGTCGGGCAGCCCGGGGGTGTCGATCAGTTGGATGCGCGCCTCGCCCTGCTCCAGGTGAACCAGCGCGGCGGACAGCGAATGGTGGTAGTCGCGTTCCATGGGGTCGGCGTCGCAGAGGGTTTCGCCGCGCTCCAGCGAGCCCATCGCGGCGATGGCGCCGCCGCGTTGCAGCAGGGCTTCGGCGAGCAGCGTCTTGCCGCTGTCGCCATGGCCGACCAGGGCCACGGTGCGGATCTGTTCGACCTTGTAGTTCGCCATGGGGCACCTCCCGGGCTGGGCTTCCGGGAAGTATAGGCAGCGCCCGGGGGCCTTCTGGGCAAAAAACAGCCAGCGCGCACGGGCCCAGCGGGCATGCCTCCTACAGCGCTTTCACCACAGCTTTTGCACAGCTTGCTGAAGGTTGCCTCCACAGCCTCTGTGGACACTTCCGAGGCATTTCAGGCGTCTCGGAAAGCCCCATTTCATGGGCCTTCCAGCCTATCGCTGGGCATTTTTCGTACAACCTGACGGAGACCCCGCCAGGCCTGTCCAGCGCGACTTTATCCACAGCTTTGTCACAGGCGGCTCAACAGCCTCTGGGGATGGCCAGGGAAACGTCGGCGGCGATTTTTCCCACGGCGCCCGTGGCGAGGGCGATTGGCGAAAAAACCGGCAACTTCCGCGACGCCGCGCACGGTCGACGCCGCAGCCATTCACCGACAGCTTTTCCACAGCTTTCCCCAGGCTCGCTCCACAGTCCCTGTGGGCAACCTGGCGGGCACCCAGGGGGCTCGCCAAGGGCTTGAAAACAAAGGGCATCAGGAAAAATCAGGACAAAAAACGTACAGCCTCGCGCAAGCCCCAAAGGGCCGGTGCGAAGGGCATTCATGCACATGTTATCCACAGTACGGCCAACAGATTCCGGGGGCAGAATCCCGGCCTTCGCGCAGAATCCACCCGCCCGGGCCCGGCCCAGGCGCGACGCGGCCCGCAGGCGCCTGCGCACAGCCGGGCCACAGGCTGCGCACAGGGTTTTCGACAGTTTCGGTGGATAAGCCTCAGGCGGGCGCGCCCATGACGTCGCGAATGTCCCGCGCCAGCGCCTCGACGCGCTCGATCTCGGTGTCCCAGGAGCACATGAAGCGCGCGCCGCCGGCACCGATGAAGGTGTAGAAGCGCCAGCCGCGCTGGCGCAGGGCCTCCAGCGCCGGCTCGGACATCTGCAGGAACACGCCGTTGGCCTCCACCGGGAACATCAGGCTGACCCCCGGCACGTCCGCCACCCGCTGCGCCAGCAGGCGCGCGCATTGGTTGGCGTGGTTGGCGTAGCGCAGCCAGGCGTCGTTCTGCAGCACGCCGACCCAGGGCGCGGCGAGGAAGCGCATCTTCGAGGCCAGCTGGCCGGCCTGCTTGCAGCGGTAGTCGAAGCCCTCGGCCAGCTCGCGGTTGAAAAACAGGATGGCCTCGCCCACCGCCATGCCGTTCTTGGTGCCGCCGAAGCACAGCACCTCGACCCCGGCCTTCCAGGTCAGTTCGGCCGGCGAGGCGCCGAGGAAGGCGCAGGCGTTGGAGAAGCGCGCGCCGTCCATGTGCAGGTGCAGGCCCAGCTCGCCGCAAGTCTCGCTCAGCGCGCGCAGCTCATGCGGGCGATACACCGTGCCGACCTCGGTGGCCTGGGTGATGGTCACCACGCGCGCCTTGGGATAGTGGATGTCCTGGCGCTTCAGGGCGATCTCGCGGATCGCCGCCGGGGTCAGCTTGCCCTGGGCGTCGGTACGCGCCAGCAGCAGCTTGGAGCCGTTGGAGAAGAACTCCGGGGCGCCGCACTCGTCGGTCTCGACGTGGGCGGTCTCGGCGCAGATCACGCTGTGGTAGCTCTGGCACAGCGCGGCCAGGGCCAGGGAGTTGGCGGCGGTGCCGTTGAAGGCGAAGAACACTTCGCAATCGGTCTCGAACAGCTCGCGGAAGCGGTCGGAGGCGCGCGCCGTCCACTGGTCGTCGCCATAGGCGCGCTCGTGGCCACGGTTGGCCTCGGCCATGGCGGCCCAGGCTTCGGGGCAGATGCCGGAATAGTTGTCGCTGGCGAATTGCTGGGAATTGTCGAACATCGAAAGCGGCCTCGGGAAAGTCATCCACAGGCAGCGTAGCGAAATCGCGGCTTTTGTAGGAGCGGGGGCTGTTCGTGCCACCGGGGCGTCCGGCGTGGCCGGGGAATTCAATCGCGGACAGAGTCCGCTCCTACGGTTACAGGGAAGCACGTGCGTAGGAGCGGACTCCGTCCGCGATTCGGCGGATAACGCCGCAGGCAGCCGATCAGGGCAGCGCGGTCAGTTTCATCTGCTCGACGATCGGCACGAACAGCTGGCGCATCGACTGGGTGCTGCCGCCGTTGGGCTTGTCCGGGCTGGTGATGGTCAGCACGTAACGGCCCTTGATCAGCCCGGTGAGGGTCGAGTCGCCGGGTTCGCCCTTGGCCGGGGCGACGATGCCCAGCGGGTCGCCCATGCGCGTGGTGTCGATCACCGGCAGGTAGTCGTCGCCGCCGAACTTGTCGGCGGTGCCGTTCTGCAGCGCGGTCTCGCGGGTCTTGTTGAGCAGGGTCAGGCTGGAGTGGGTCATGTCGCGCAGCTTGTCCTGCACGCCACGGTAGGCGATGGCCTGGTCGCTGTTGGCGTCCTGCACCGGCGCCGGCATGCCGGTGTCGATCAGGCTGATTTCCAGGTGCTGGCTGCCGTCGGGCGTGCCGTAGACCAGCTTGGCCTCGTTGTAGCCGCACTCGCGGGAGATGAACGGGTAGCCGTACAGGGTCTTGGTCGGCGGCAGGGCTTTCTCCAGCGGGTGGCCGCTGCAGGTGTCGACCGGCACGGCAGCCGCGGCCGCTTTCTCGGCCTTGGCCTTGTCGTCGCCGCCGCCGCAGCCGTGGAGGGTGGCGCCGATCATCAGGGCGCTGAGCAGGATCAGGGAGCGTTTCATGGCGTCCTCGGTTTGAGCAGTGCCGGCATTCTAGCCGCTGGGCGGCCGGGCGGGCAGTGTCGACGCAGCGACACGGGCATGTCGCAAACGCACCTAGCCGTGGCGTGCATAGGCATCTGGCCGGGAAGGGCCGGTCATACCATCGCTGGCAAGGGGGCCGCTACGCCCCGCAACAGCCATTGGCGCCCGGCGCCACACGGAGACCGCGATGTTCAGCAAGCATGACCAGATCCAGGGCTACGACGACGAACTGTTCGCCGCGATGGCCGCCGAGGAGGAGCGCCAGGAGGACCACCTCGAGCTGATCGCCTCGGAGAACTACACCAGCAAGCGGGTCATGCAGGCTCAGGGCAGCGGCCTGACCAACAAGTACGCCGAAGGCTATCCGGGCAAGCGCTACTACGGCGGCTGCGAGCATGTGGATAAAGTCGAGCAGTTGGCCATCGACCGCGCCAAGCAGCTGTTCGGCGCCGACTACGCCAACGTCCAGCCGCACTCCGGTTCCTCGGCCAACTCGGCGGTGTACCTGGCGCTGCTCAACGCCGGCGATACCATCCTCGGCATGAGCCTGGCCCACGGCGGCCACCTGACCCACGGCGCCAAGGTCTCCTCCTCCGGCAAGCTGTACAACGCCGTGCAGTACGGCCTGGACACCGCCACCGGGCTGATCGACTACGACGAGGTCGAGCGGCTGGCCGTGGAGCACAAGCCGAAGATGATCGTCGCCGGCTTCTCCGCCTACTCCAAGACCCTCGACTTCCCGCGCTTCCGCGCCATCGCCGACAAGGTCGGGGCGCTGCTGTTCGTCGACATGGCCCACGTCGCCGGGTTGGTGGCCGCCGGCCTCTACCCGAACCCGCTGCCCTACGCCGACGTGGTCACCACCACCACCCACAAGACCCTGCGCGGCCCGCGCGGCGGCCTGATCCTGGCGCGCTCCAACGAGGAGATCGAGAAGAAGCTCAACTCCGCGGTGTTCCCCGGCGCCCAGGGCGGCCCGCTGATGCACGTGATCGCGGCCAAGGCGGTGTGCTTCCAGGAAGCCCTGGAGCCGGGCTTCAAGGACTACCAGGCGCAGGTGATCAAGAACGCCAAGGCCATGGCCGAGGTGTTCATCGAGCGCGGCTACGACGTGGTCTCCGGCGGCACCGACAACCACCTGATGCTGATCAGCCTGGTCAAGCAGGGCCTGACCGGCAAGGAAGCCGACGCCGCCCTCGGCCGCGTCGGCATCACCGTGAACAAGAACGCCGTGCCCAACGACCCGCAGAGCCCCTTCGTGACCTCGGGCATCCGCGTCGGCACCCCGGCCATCACCACCCGTGGCCTGAAGGAAGCCCAGAGCCGCGAGCTGGCCGGCTGGATCTGCGACGTGCTCGACCACCTGGGCGACGCCGACGTCGAGGCCAAGGTGGCCACCCAGGTCGCCGGGCTGTGCGCCGACTACCCGGTCTATCGTTGAGATTCCCGCGTCTCTTCTCTTCGTAGGAGCGAGCTTGCTCGCGAACCAACCCCCGCTGCGGGGCCATTCGCGAGCAAGCTCGCTCCTACAGGGAAAACGCGATTAGAGATACCAGGAGCACCCACATGCAACGCTACTCCGGCTTCGGCCTGTTAAAGCACTCACTGAGCCACCACGAGAACTGGCAGCGCATGTGGCGTACGCCCACGCCCAAGCCGGTGTACGACGTGGTCATCGTCGGCGCTGGCGGCCACGGCCTGGCCACCGCCTACTACCTGGCCAAGGAGCACGGCATCCGCAACGTCGCGGTGGTCGAGAAGGGCTGGCTGGGCGGCGGCAACACCGCGCGCAACACCACCATCGTCCGCTCCAACTACCTGTGGGACGAGGCGGCGCAGCTCTACGAGCACGCGATGAAGCTGTGGGAAGGCCTGTCCCAGGACCTCAACTACAACGTGATGTTCTCCCAGCGCGGCGTCTACAACCTCTGCCACACCCTGCAGGACATGCGCGACGGCGAGCGCCGGGTCAGCGCCAACCGCCTCAACGGCGTGGACGGCGAACTGCTCAACGCCCAGCAGGTGGCCGACGAGATTCCCTACCTGAACTGCACCAAGAGCGCCCGCTACCCGGTCATGGGTTCCACCGTGCAACGGCGCGGCGGCGTGGCCCGTCACGACGCCGTGGCCTGGGGCTTCGCCCGCGCCGCCGACGCCCTGGGCGTGGACCTGATCCAGCAGACCGAAGTCATCGGCTTCCGCAAGCAGGACGGCGCGGTGATCGGCGTCGAGACCAACCGCGGCTTCATCGGCGCCAAGCGCGTCGGGGTTGTCACCGCCGGCAACTCCGGGCACATGGCCAAGCTCGCCGGCTTCCGCCTGCCGATCGAATCGCACCCGCTGCAGGCGCTGGTCTCCGAGCCGCTGAAGCCGATCATCGACAGCGTGATCATGTCCAACGCGGTGCACGGCTACATCAGCCAGTCGGACAAGGGCGACCTGGTCATCGGCGCCGGCATCGACGGCTTCAACGGCTACGGCCAGCGCGGCTCGTACCCGGTGATCGAGCACACCCTGCAGGCCATCGTCGAGATGTTCCCGGTGCTCTCCCGCGTGCGCATGAACCGCCAGTGGGGCGGCATCGTCGACACCACCCCGGACGCCTGCCCGATCATCGGCAAGACCCCGGTGAAGAACCTGTTCTTCAACTGCGGCTGGGGCACCGGCGGCTTCAAGGCCACCCCAGGCTCGGGCAACGTCTTCGCCGCCACCCTGGCGACCGGCGAGCCGCACCCGCTGGCGGCGCCCTTCTCCATCGAACGTTTCCACAGCGGCGCGCTCATCGACGAGCACGGCGCTGCCGCCGTCGCACACTAAGAGGGCCTTCACCATGTTGCATATCTTCTGCCCTCACTGCGGCGAGCTGCGCTCCGAAGAGGAATTCCACGCCAAGGGCCAGGCGCACATCCCGCGCCCGCTGGACCCCGGCGCCTGCACCGACGCCGAGTGGGGCGACTACATGTTCTTCCGCGACAACCCACGCGGCATCCACCACGAGCTGTGGGTGCACGCCGCCGGCTGCCGGCAGTACTTCAACGTCACCCGCCACACCGTGACCTACGAAATCCTCGAGACCTACAAGATCGGCGAGAAACCCAGCGTCACCAGCGCCGAGAAGAAATCCGCCGCCCAGCCCGCAGTCGAGAAGGCCTGAACATGAGCCAGATCAATCGCCTTTCCCGTGGCGGTCGCATCGACCGCAGCAAGCCGCTGACCTTCACCTTCAACGGCCAGCAATACCAGGGCTTCGCCGGTGACAGCCTGGCCGCCGCCCTGCTGGCCAACGGTGTCGACGTAGTCGGCCGCAGCTTCAAGTACTCCCGCGCCCGCGGCATAGTCGCGGCCGGCGCCGAGGAACCCAACGCCATCCTGCAGATCGGTTCGCGCGAAGCCACCCAGGTGCCCAACGTGCGCGCCACCCAGCAGGCGCTGTACCCGGGCCTGGTGGCCACCAGCACCAACGGCTGGCCGAACGTGCAGAACGACCTGATGGGCGTGTTCGGCAAGGTCGGCGGGAAGATCATGCCGCCCGGCTTCTACTACAAGACCTTCATGTACCCGCAGTCCATGTGGCTGACCTACGAGAAGTACATCCGCAAGGCCGCCGGCCTGGGCCGCGCGCCCACCGAGGTCGACCCGGACAGCTACGACTGGATGAACCGCCACTGCGACGTGCTGGTGGTCGGCGCCGGCCCCGCGGGCCTGGCCGCCGCCCTGGCCGCCGCGCGCAGCGGCGCCCGGGTGATCCTCGCCGACGAACAGGAAGAGTTCGGCGGCAGCCTGCTGGACACCCGCGAGACCCTCGACGGCAAGCCCGCCGCCGAATGGGTGGCGCAGGTGCTGGCCGAGCTGAAGGGCCTGCCGGAAGTCGTGCTGCTGCCGCGCGCCACGGTGAACGGCTACCACGACCACAACTTCCTCACCATCCACGAGCGCCTCACCGACCACCTCGGTGAAACCGCCCCGCTGGGCCAGGTGCGCCACCGCGTGCACCGCGTGCGCGCCAAGCGCGTGGTGCTCGCCGCCGGCGCCCACGAGCGGCCGCTGGTGTACGCCAACAACGACCTGCCGGGCAACATGCTGGCCGGCGCGGTCTCCACCTATGTGCGCCGCTACGGCGTGGCGCCGGGCAAGAAGCTGGTGCTGTCGACCAACAACGACTACGCCTACCGCGTCGCCCTGGACTGGCAGGAAGCCGGCCTGGAAGTGGTGGCCATCGCCGACGCCCGCGCCAACCCGCGCGGCGAGTGGGTGGAGGAAGCGCGCAAGCGCGGCATGCGCGTGGTCACCGGCAGCGCGGTGATCGAAGCGCGCGGTGGCAAGCGCGTGAGCGGCGCGAAGATCGCCGCCATCGACCCGATCCGCCTGAAGGTCACCGCCCCCGGCGACTGGCTGGACTGCGACCTGATCGCCAGTTCCGGCGGCTACAGCCCGGTGGTGCACCTGGCCTCGCACCTGGGCGGCAAGCCCGAGTGGCGCGAGGACATCCTCGCCTTCGTGCCCGGCGAAGGCCTGCAGAAGCGCATCTGCGCCGGCGCCGTGAACGGTGTGTTCCGCCTCGCCGACAACCTCCAGGACGGCTACAACGCCGGCACCCAGGCCGCCGAGGATGCCGGCTACAAGGCCGCCCCCGGCGACCTGCCGAAAGCCGCCGAGCGCGTCGAGGAGCCCACCGTGGCGCTGTTCCAGGTGCCCCACGAGAAGCCCACTTCCCGTGCGCCCAAGCAGTTCGTCGACCCGCAGAACGACGTCACCGCCGCCGCCATCGAGCTGGCCTGCCGCGAGGGCTTCGAGTCCATCGAGCACGTCAAGCGCTACACCGCGCTGGGCTTCGGCACCGACCAGGGCAAGCTGGGCAACATCAACGGCCTGGCCATCGCCGCGCGCGCCCAGGGCAAGAGCATCGCCGACACCGGCACCACCATGTTCCGCCCGAACTACACCCCGGTGACCTTCGGCGCCGTCGCCGGCCGCCACTGCGGGCACCTGTTCGAGCCGGTGCGCTTCACCGCCCTGCACGCCTGGCACGTGAAGAACGGCGCCGAGTTCGAGGACGTCGGCCAGTGGAAGCGCCCCTGGTACTTCCCCAAGCGCGGCGAGGACCTGCACGCCGCCGTGGCCCGCGAATGCCGCGCCGTGCGCGAGAGCGTCGGCCTGCTCGACGCCTCGACCCTGGGCAAGATCGACATCCAGGGCCCGGACGCCCGCGAGTTCCTCAACCGCGTCTACACCAACGCCTGGACCAAGCTGGACGTGGGCAAGGCCCGCTACGGCCTGATGTGCAAGGAAGACGGCATGGTCTTCGACGACGGCGTGACCGCGTGCCTGGCGGACAACCATTTCGTCATGACCACCACCACCGGCGGCGCGGCGCGCGTGCTGGAGTGGCTGGAGCTGTACCACCAGACCGAATGGCCGGAGCTGAAGGTGTACTTCACCTCGGTCACCGACCGCTGGGCCACCCTGACCCTGTCCGGCCCCAACAGCCGCAAGCTGCTGGCCGAGGTCACCGACATCGACCTGGACAAGGACGCCTTCCCCTTCATGACCTGGCAGGAAGGCAAGGTCGCCGGGGTGCCGGCGCGAGTGTTCCGCATCTCCTTCACCGGCGAGCTCAGCTACGAGGTGAACATCCAGGCCAACTACGCCATGGGCGTGCTGGAAGCCATAGTCGCGGCGGGCCAGAAGTACGACCTGACCCCGTACGGCACCGAGACCATGCACGTGCTGCGCGCCGAGAAGGGCTTCATCATCGTCGGCCAGGACACCGACGGCTCGGTGACCCCGGACGACCTCAACATGGGCTGGGCGGTGGGCCGCAGCAAGCCGTTCTCGTGGATCGGCTGGCGCGGCATGAACCGCTCCGACTGCCTGCGCGAAGACCGCAAGCAACTGGTCGGGCTGAAACCCACCAACCCCATGGACGTGCTGCCCGAAGGCGCCCAGCTGGTGTTCACCGCGCAGCAGGCGATCCCGATGAACATGGTCGGCCACGTCACCTCCAGCTACATGAGCAGCAGCCTCGGCCACGGCTTCGCCCTGGCGGTGGTCAAGGGCGGCCTGAAGCGCATCGGCGAGAAGGTCTACGCGCCCCTGGTCGACGGCCGGGTGATCGAGGCGGAAATCTGCAGCTCGGTGTTCTACGACCCGAAAGGCGAACGGCAGAACGTGGATTGAGACTCCGCTCCCCGAAGCGCTCGGATACCTCCTCTCCCTTCAGGGCGGGGCGCGCAGCCGAGGGCTGGGGAGAGGGCAAGAGATTTCCAGGGCGCACGACGCCCCAAGGTGAACACGAATGAGCAAGGCAAACGTCTACCAGCAACGCCCCGAAGCCGGGGTGAAAGTGGAAACCCCGCTGCACCACGCCGAGCTGGACAAGCTCGCCGCGCGCGGCGTCGCCAACGCCGGCATCACCCTGCGCGAGAAGTCGCTGCTGGGCCACCTGACCCTGCGCGGCGACGCCCACGACCCGGCCTTCGCCGAAGGCGTGCACAAGGCCCTGGGCCTGGAGCTGCCGGTGGCCCTGACCCTGGTGGCCAAGGGCGGCAGCTCGCTGCAGTGGCTGGGCCCGGACGAGTGGCTGCTGATCGTCCCCGGCGGCGAGGAATTCACTGTTGAGAAGAAGCTGCGTGAAACCCTCGGCGAGGAACTGCACTACTCGGTGATCAACGTCAGCGGCGGGCAGACCCTGCTGGAACTGTCCGGGCCGAAGGTCCGCGAGCTGCTGATGAAGTCCACCAGCTACGACGTGCACCCGAGCAACTTCCCGGTGGGCAAGGCGGTGGGCAGCATCTTCGCCAAGTCGCAGTGCGTGATCCGCCACACCGGCGAGGACACCTGGGAGCTGGTGGTGCGCCGCAGCTTCGCCGACTACTTCTGGCTGTGGCTGCAGGACGCCAGCGTCGAATACGGCCTGCAGGTAGCCGCCTGACCCCGGCGGGCGGGCCAGCCGGCCCGCCTCCCCGCGCCGCTTCCGGAGCCACGCCATGAGCCGCACCCCCGATACCTGGATTCTCACCGCCGACAGCCCGAGCCTGCTCGGCACCGTCGACGTGGTGACGCGCTACCTGTTCGAGCAGCAGTGCTACGTCACCGAGCACCACTCCTTCGACGACCGCCTGGCCCAGCGCTTCTTCATCCGCGTGGAATTCCGCGCCGCGCCCGGCTTCGACGAGGCCAGCTTCCGCGCCGGCCTGGCCGAGCGCGTCGCCCCCTTCCAGATGAACACCGAGCTGACCCCGCCGGGCTACCGCAGCAAGGTGGTGATCATGGTTTCCAAGGCCGACCACTGCCTGAACGACCTGCTCTACCGCCAGCGCATCGGCCAGCTGCCGATGGACGTGGTGGCGGTGGTCTCCAACCACCCGGACCTGGAACCCCTGGCGCGCTGGCACGGCATCCCCTACCACCACTTCGCCCTCGACCCGAACGACAAGGCCGGGCAGGAGGCCAAGGTGTGGCAGGTGATCGAGGACAGCGGCGCCGAACTGGTGATCCTCGCCCGCTACATGCAGGTGCTCTCCCCCGAGCTGTGCCGGCGCCTGGACGGCTGGGCGATCAACATCCACCACTCGCTGCTGCCCGGCTTCAAGGGCGCCAAGCCGTACCACCAGGCGTACCAGAAGGGCGTCAAGCTGGTCGGCGCCACCGCCCACTACATCAACAACGACCTCGACGAGGGGCCGATCATCGCCCAGGGCGTCGAGGCCGTGGACCACGCCCACTACCCCGAGGACCTGATCGCCAAGGGCCGCGACGTCGAGTGCCTGACCCTGGCGCGGGCGGTTGGTTATCACATCGAGCGGAGGGTATTCCTCAACGCGAATCGGACGGTGGTGCTCTGACAGCACCACTCCCGTAGGGCGCATAACGCCGCAGGCGTTATCCGCCATGACGAGCCGAACGGCGGATGGATGGAGCTCATCCGCCCTACGTTTCCGGGTTCCCGCGAACGCCGGGAACCAGCACCAGGCAACACCGACAGACCCGCCGGCTGCCCGCAGTACACCCCGGCCCTGTCGCGCAACAGACGACATCCCAGTGCAAAGCCGCGTGGCCGCCGTGCCGCGCATTTGTGCCCACAACGACAAAGAGGAATGCGTATGTCTGGCAATCGTGGTGTGGTCTATCTCGGCCCAGGTAAGGTCGAGGTGCAGAACATCCCCTATCCGAAGATGCAGGACCCGCAAGGCAAGCAGATCGACCACGGGGTGATCCTGCGCGTGGTCTCCACCAACATCTGCGGCTCCGACCAGCACATGGTGCGCGGCCGCACCACCGCGCCCGAGGGCCTCGTGCTCGGCCACGAGATCACCGGCGAGGTGGTGGAGATCGGCCGTGGCGTGGAAACCATGAAGATCGGCGACCTGGTCTCGGTGCCGTTCAACGTCGCCTGCGGCCACTGCCGCACCTGCAAGGAGCAGCACACCGGCGTGTGCCTGACGGTCAACCCGGCGCGCGCCGGCGGCGCCTACGGCTACGTCGACATGGGCGGCTGGGTCGGCGGCCAGGCGGAGTACGTGCTGGTGCCCTACGCCGACTTCAACCTGCTCAAGCTGCCGAACCGCGACGCGGCGATGGAGAAAATCCGCGACCTGACCTGCCTCTCCGACATCCTGCCCACCGGCTACCACGGCGCGGTCACCGCCGGCGTCGGCCCGGGCAGCACCGTGTACATCGCCGGCGCCGGCCCGGTCGGCCTGGCCGCCGCCGCTTCGGCGCGCCTGCTGGGCGCGGCGGTGGTGATCGTCGGTGACGTCAACCCGACCCGCCTGGCCCACGCCAAGGCCCAGGGCTTCGAGATCGCCGACCTGTCGAAGGACACTCCGCTGCACGAGCAGATCGCCGACCTGCTGGGCGAGCCGGAAGTGGACTGCGCGGTCGACGCGGTGGGCTTCGAGGCCCGTGGCCACGGCCACTCGGGTTCGCAGCACGAGGCCCCGGCGACGGTGCTCAACTCGCTGATGGGCGTGGTACGGGTAGCCGGCAAGATCGGCATCCCCGGCCTCTACGTCACCGAGGACCCGGGCGCGGTGGACGACGCCGCCAAGCATGGCGCGCTGAGCATCCGCTTCGGCCTGGGCTGGGCCAAGTCGCACAGCTTCCACACCGGCCAGACCCCGGTGATGAAGTACAACCGCCAGCTGATGCAGGCGATCATGTGGGACCGCATCAAGATCGCCGACATCGTCGGGGTGGAAGTCATCACCCTGGACGACGCGCCCAAGGGCTACGGCGAGTTCGACGCCGGGGTGCCGAAGAAATTCGTCATCGACCCGCACAACCTGTTCCGCGCGGCGTAAGGCGCGGCCAGCGTTCCGACCGCGGCCCCGCGCCGCGGTTTCTCTCCAGGGGAGCCTTCGGGCTCCCTCTTTTTTTGCCCCGCCCAGGGTACGAGGCGTGGCGGGTTACAGGTCGAGCTTCTGCGCCATGCGCTCGATGGCCTGGCGCTGGAACGCGCGGAAATCGGCGTCCGGCTGCTGGCCTTCGAGCATCGGCAGGAAGGGGTCGACCACTTCGGTGGCCACCCCGGCCAGCTCCTCGATCACCGCGTGGCCGCAGAACGGCACGTAGGCTTCGGCATAGCCGCCCTCGTGGACCAGCACCAGGCGCCCATCACACAGCCGCTCGGCGGCCTCGCGCACGCTGCGGGTGATGGCGCGGAAGGTCTCGCTGTGCGCCAGCATGCGCGCCAGCGGGTCCACGCCGTTGGCGTCGAAGCCGCAGGCCACCACGATCAGCTCCGGGCGGAAGCGCTCCAGCGCCGGCACGATGATGCGCTCCATCGCGTGGCGGTAGGCGTCGTCGCCGCTGCCCGGGTACAGCGGCACGTTGAGGTTGGCGCCCAGGCCGGCACCCTCGCCCCGCTCTTCCACCGCGCCGGAATCGACCGGGAAGCAGTCGGCCTGGTGGATCGACAGGGTCAGCACGTCGTCGCGGCCGTAGAAGATCGATTGGGTGCCGTTGCCGTGGTGCACGTCCCAGTCCAGCACGGCGACGCGCTGCAGGCCGTGACGAGCCTTGGCCGCCTCCACCGCCACGGCGATGTTGGCCAGGTAGCAGAAGCCCATGCCGCGATCGGCCAGGCAGTGGTGGCCCGGCGGCCGCGACAGCGCGTAGGCGTTGTCCAGCTCGCCGCTGAGCACCGCGTCCACCGCGGCGATGGCGAGGCCAGCGGACTGCCGGGCGATCTCGTAGGTGCCGGGGCCGACCATGGCCTCCTCGCCCAGCTCGCCGTGGCCGGCGTCGCTCATGGCCTTGAAGCGTTGCAGGTAGTCCAGCGGGTGGACCCGCAGCAGGTCTTCCTCGCTGGCCATCGGTGCGCTGGCCAGCTTGAGCCTGGCGCTCAGCCCGGAGACGTCCATCAGGCTCTTCAGCCGGCGCTTGCTCTCGGCCGACTCGGCGTGGCCGCTGCCGGCCGGCGGCTGCAGCCAGCCGCCCACCGGGAGGATCAGCGCGTGCAGCCCGGCGGCGTGCCAGAAGCAGCGTTCGTCGAAGAAGAACCCACTGCGGCGGCTCATGCGCGGGCCTCGGCGAGGACGCGCTGGCGCTTGCGGCTGAACAGCCAGTAGACCGGCGAGACCACGCCCAGGCCGACGATCCAGGAGATGTCGGCGCCGTTCATGGCGCGCGCCACCGCCCCGGTGTAGAGCTCGGTGGACATGAACGGCACCTGCACCAGGATGCCCAGCACGTAGCAGTTCACCGCGGTCCAGTTGAAGGTGCCGTAGATGCCGCCGTCGCGGCGGAAGAACGACAGCACGTCGTACTGGCCGTGGGCGACCAGGTAGTAGTCGACCAGGTTGATCGCGCTCCAGGGCACCAGCACATAGAGCAGCAGCAGGATGAAGTTGGTGTAGTTGGCCATGAAGTTGTCCTGGCCGAGCAGAGCGATGGCCAGCGAGCCGCCGAACAGCACCAGGGCGATGACCGCGCGCCAGCCGGCCTTGGCCGACCAGGCGGGGATCAGGGTCTGGCCGACGGTGATCGCCGAGAGGGTGCCGCAATACAGGTTCATGGCGTTGGTCGCCGCGATGCCGATGGAGAACACCGCCACCAGCACGGCGCTGAAGCCGCCGGTCATGCCGATCAGCCCGGCGATCACGTCGCCGCCGTCCAGGCACAGGCCGACGATCACGCCCAGCAGCATCGGCAGGATCGAGCCCAGGCAGCAGCCCCAGTAGCTGGACCAGAACGCGGTGCGCGCACCGGTGTCCTGCGGCATGTAGCGCGAATAGTCGGAGACGTAGGGCGCGTAGGCCAGCTGCCAGAGCGCGGCGATCGACAGCGCGCCGAGGAAGCCCGGCAGGTTGAAGTCGTTGCGTTGCAGGAAGTCCGCCGGCACGCCGTGGACGAACAGCACCCAGGCGAAGCTGACCAGCAGCACCGCGCCGGACAGCCAGGCCATCAGCCGGGTGTAGCCGTGGATCAGGCGATAACCGAAGACGGTGGCGATGACGCTGACCGCGCCCACCAGCAGGATGCCTTCATTGGTGCCGATGGCCGGGAAGCGCGCGTTCAGCGACTGGCCGCCGAGCACCAGGTTGGAGGCGAAGAAGCCCAGGTACATGATCACCACCAGGGCCACCACCAGCAGCGAGCCGAAGGAGCCGAACTGGCCGCGGGTCTGCACCATCTGCGGCACACCCAGCTGCGGGCCCTGGGCCGAGTGCAGGGCCATGAACACCCCGCCGATCAGGTTGCCCAGCACCAGCGCCGCCAGCGCGGAGACGAAGGACAGCTTGAACACGGTGACGGCCAGCGCCCCCGTGACCACGGTGAGCAGCATGATGTTGCTGCCGAACCAGATGGTGAAGAGGTCGCGGGCGCGGCCATGGCGTTCATGCCGGGCGATGGGCTGGATGGTGCTCAGCTCCAGGGTCGCGGCCTGATTTTGCGTCGTTGTCATTGTGGTTCTCGCAAGGCAAAGCGGTGCCCGGCGCGCCGGGCACTCGGGTAAGCCGGGGACCTCAGCGGGCCGCCCAGGCGTTGAAGCGTTGTTCCAGTTCCTCGCCGTGGTCGACCCAGAAGGCCGCGTCGACCGCGCGGGCGTCCTTCAGGTTGGCCGGCGCGGTGGGCAGCGCGGCCTGCACGTCGGCCGGCAGCAGCGCCAGGGTGTCCTTGTGCACCGGGCCGTAGGGGATGCTCTCGGAGAACACCTTCTGCGTCTGCGGCTGGCTGGCGAAGGCGATGAACTTCTCGGCCAGGGCCTTGTTCGGCGTGCCCTTGACCACCGCCCAGTACTCCGGGTCGTAGAGGCTGCCGGGCCAGACGATGGCCAGCGGCACGCCTTCCTTCTGCGCGGCGGCGATGCGCCCGTTGTAGGCGGCGCTCATGGTCACGTCGCCGGCGGCCAGCCACTGCGGCGGTTGCGCGCCGGCTTCCCACCACTGGATGTAGGGCTTGATCTGGTCGAGCTTGGCGAAGGCGCGGCTGACGCCCTCGGGGGTGCCGAGCACCTTGTACAGGTCTTCCGCCTTCACCCCGTCGGCCAGCAGGGCGACTTCCAGGGTGTACTTGGCGCCCTTGCGCAGGCCGCGCTTGCCGGGGAAGTCCTTGACGTTCCAGAAGTCCGCCCAGGAAGCCGGCGCCTTGGCCAGGCGCTTGGCGTCGTAGGCCATGACCATCGACCAGACGTAGGTGGCCACGCCGCATTCGCTGAAGGTGCCGGGGACGAACTGCGCCGGGTCGCCGATGGTGGCCGGGTCGATGCGTTCGAACAGGCCCTCGTCGCAGCCGCGCAGCAGTTCGGGGCTTTCCACCTCGACCACGTCCCAGCTGACCTTGCCGACGTCGACCATGGCTTTCACCTTGGCCATCTCGCCGTTGTATTCACCGGCCACCACCTTGCCGGCGCCGCTGGCGTCGAACGGCTTGAAGTAGGCCTGCTCCTGGGCCGCCTTGGTGGCGCCGCCGAAGGAGATCACGGTGAGGTTCTGCGATTGCGCCTGGGCGCCGCTGGCGGCGGCCAGGACTGCGCAGGCGAGGATGGAACGCAAGGACGATTTCATGGAACGGACTCCCACAGCCGGTTGGCGTTGTTGGTGTGTTGCTGGGCAGTTGCCGAACGGACGGCAAAGGGGTTCCACCGCGCGGGCCTTCGTGGGCTCGCGGCGTTGTTGTGCGGTTGGAGCTTTCCTTGCTCGGGGCGGGAACGGCAGTGAGTCGCTGGGCTCCCGCGTTCGCGGGAGTGACGATGTTTCGCTCGTCATCCCCGCGCACGCGGGGACCCAGTGACTCCGGCGGCGCCGAAGGGCGCCGTCAGCGTCAGAGCACGCCGATCTCGCGCGCGGTGCGGTCCACCGCGATGCGGGTCTTGTCGACCAGTTCGTCCAGCTCGGCGCGGCCGGCGACCAGGGCCGGGGCCATGATCATGCGGCCGAGGGTCGAGCGGATGATCAGGCCTTCCTCGAAGCCGATGGTGCGGCAGCGCCAGGCGATGTCGTTCTCGTTGGCGAAGCGCTTGCGGGTCGCCTTGTCCTCGGCGAACTGCAGCGCCGCCACCAGGCCGGCGCCCTGGATCTCGCCGACCAGCGGGTGGTTGCCGAACACTTCGCGCAGGCACTGCTGCAGGTACGGGCCGGTGTCGTTCTTGACCTGGGTGACGATGCCCTCGTCACGCAGCGCCTTGAGGTTGGCCACGGCCACCGCCGCCGCCACCGGGTGCCCGGAGTAGGTCAGGCCGTGGGCGAACACGCCGCCCTGCTCCACCAGGACCTCGGCGATGCGCTTGCTCAGCACCAGGCCGCCCATGGGGATGTAGCCGCTGGTCAGGCCCTTGGCGATGGACAGGGTGTCCGGCTCGAAGCCGAAGTGCTGGTGGGCCATCCACTCGCCGGTGCGACCGAAGCCGCCGATCACTTCATCGGCGCACAGCAGTACGTCGTACTTGCGGCAGATGCGCTGGATTTCCGGCCAGTAGCTTTCCGGCGGGAAGATCATGCCGCCGGCGCCCTGGAACGGCTCGGCGATGAAGCCGGCGACGTTCTCGGCGCCCAGTTCGAGGATCTTGTCTTCCAGCTGCTGGGCGCAGCGACGGCCGAATTCCTCGGGGGTCAGGTCGCCTTCGTGGGCGAACCAGTAGGGTTCGTCGATGTGCGCGATGTCCGGGATCATCCCGCCCATCTCGTGCATGAACTTCATGCCGCCCAGGGCGGTGGCCGCCAGGGTCGAGCCGTGGTAGCCGTTCCAGCGGCCGATCATGATCTTCTTCTGCGGCTTGCCGAGAATCTGCCAGTAGCGGCGCACGGTGCGGATCAGCACCTCGTTGGATTCGGAGCCGGAATTGGTGTAGATGGCGTGGCTGTAGTGGCCCGGCAGCAGGCTGAAGAGCAGCTCGGAAAGCTCGATCACCGCCGGGTGGGTGGTGTGGAAGAACATGTTGTAGTACGACAGCTGGTCCATCTGCGCGGCGGCTGCGGCGGTCAGGTCCTTGCGGCCGTAGCCGAGCTGGGTGCACCACAGGCCGGACATGCCGTCCAGGTAGCGGTTGCCGTCGTTGTCCCACAGGTGCAGGCCTTCGCCGCGCACGATCACGCGCGGGCCTTCGGCGTTCAGCGCCTTCTGGTCGAGGAAGGCGTGGATGTGGTGGGCCGCGTCCGCCGCCTGGTAGTCGCGGGTTTCACGTTGCGCTTGGGTGTTGTCGGTCATCGACTTTCTCCTGGTTCCCTCGGCGGTGCTCCGGCAGCCAGCCTGAGGGGATTGCGGGGGATCGAGGGCGACGGACTTACCTGGGCAGTCTCACCGGCCGTCTCGAGCGGTTCGGTAATCTATTCCGGGCGCCGGCCCGCCGCCGAGCATAGCTGCGGCGGCCGGGCCCGCGGGCCTCAGCGCAGCTGGAACCAGGTGGTCTTGAGCTGCGTGTACTTGTCGAACGAGTGCAGCGACAGGTCGCGGCCGAAGCCGGACTGCTTGCCGCCGCCGAAGGGAATCGCCGGGTCGAGGGCGTCCACGGTGTTCACCGACACGGTGCCCACATTCAGCCGCGAAGCCACGCGGTGGGCGCGGTTGAGGTCGTCGCTCCACACCGAGGCGGCCAGGCCGAAGGGGCTGTCGTTGGCCAGGCGCAGGGCCTCTTCCTCGCTGTCGAAGGCGGTCACCGCCAGCACCGGGCCGAAGACTTCGTCGCGGGCCAGGCGCTGCTGCGGGTCGACGCCGGTGAAGATGGTCGGCTCGATGAAGTTGCCCGAACCGTTGAATTCCAGCTGGCGGCCGCCGCAGGCCAGGGTCGCGGCGGAACCACGGGCTTCCTCGATGAAGCGCAGGACGTTGGCGGTCTGCTTGGCATCGACGATGGCGCCGGCGCGGCTGGACGGGTCCAGCGGGTCGCCCGGGGCCCAGTCGCGGGCCTTGGCGATCAGGCGCTCGACGAACTCGTCGTGGATCGAACGCTGCACCAGCAGGCGCGAGTTGGCCGAGCAGACTTCGCCCTGGTTGAAGAAGATGCCGAAGGCGGCCTTCTCGGCGGCCAGGTCGAGGTCCTGGCAGTCGGCGAACACCAGGTTGGCGCTCTTGCCGCCGCACTCCAGCCAGACCTGCTTGAGGTTGGACTGGGCGGAATACTGCATGAAGTACTTGCCCACTTCGGTGGAGCCGGTGAACACCAGGCAGTCCACGTCCGGGTGCAGGCCGAGGGCCTTGCCGGCGTGCTCGCCGAGGCCCGGCACCACGTTCAGCACGCCTTCCGGCAGGCCGGCCTCCAGGGCCAGCTCGGCCAGGCGCAGGGCGGAGAACGGCGACTGCTCGGCCGGCTTGAGCACCACCGAGTTACCGGCGGCCAGCGCCGGGGCCAGCTTCCAGGCGGCCATGTCGAGCGGGAAGTTCCACGGCACCACCGCGCCGATCACGCCCAGCGGCGCGCGGGTGATGGTGGCCAGGGCGTTGGGCGCGGTGGGGGCGACCTGGTCGTAGAGCTTGTCGATGCTCTCGGCGTACCAGCTGAACACGCCGGCGGCGCCGGGCACGTCGATGTTGAAGGCGTCCATCACCGGCTTGCCCATGTTCAGCGAGTCCAGCAGGGCCAGCTCCTCGCGATGGGCCATCATCAGCTCGGCCAGCTTGAGCAGCACGGCCTTGCGCTCGCGCGGCGCCATGCGCGCCCAGGGGCCTTGCTCGAAGGCCTGGCGGGCGCTGCGCACGGCGGCGTCGACCTCGGCCGCGCCGCAAGCGGCGACATTGGCCAGCAGGCGGTTGGTCGCCGGGTCGATGGAGGCGAAAGTGGCGCCGTCGGCGGCGGCCACGCGGCGGCCTCCGATCAGGGCGGTGTCGATGAAGGTCTGACGCGCGGCACGCTGCTGCCAGTCGTTGAGTTGGTACACCTGGGCACTCCTGCTCACGGGCATTCTTGTTCTGTGATGGAGCCAGATGGTCGCGCATGCCCCGGCCGAGGAAAAATATTAAATATGTCTTCGGGGTATATGAAAAAGCTGGGCAGCCGCGCACCGGCAAAGTGCGCCGTGCTGGGTTATCGTGCAGGCCACGGCGGGTATGGCGGCGGGCCCGGCGCGAAGCGGCCGGGTCCGTTCCTTGCTAGGCTCAGGCAGCCCACCGTGGCGAATCACAGTACAAACGGAGCGCGCACGCCCGCCGGCGATGCAGCGCCATAGAGGTCTTGCAGTGGCGTCCTATACCTTGCGGCAACTGAAGTATTTCGTGACCACCGTGGAATGCGGCAGCGTGGCCGAGGCCTCGCGCAAGCTCTACATCGCCCAGCCGTCGATCTCCACGGCGATCAAGGGCCTGGAAGAGAGCTTCGGCGTGCAGCTGTTCATCCGCCATCACGCCCAGGGCGTGTCGCTGACCCCGAGCGGCGCGCGCTTCTACCGCAAGGCCCAGGAACTGCTGCGCATGGCCCACGAGTTCGAGCAGAACGCCCTGGCCGACAACGACGTGGTGGCCGGGCAGATCGACCTGGGCTGCTTCGAGACGGTGGCGCCGCTGTACCTGCCACGGCTGATCGCCGGCTTCCGCGAGCGCTATCCCGGCGTGGAAATCCGTATCCGCGACGGCGAGCAGCAGGAACTGGTGCAGGGCCTGACGTCCGGGCGCTTCGACCTGGCCCTGCTGTACCGCCACGACCTCGACGGCACCATCGAGACCGAACCGATGATGCCGGCGCAGCGGCCCTACGCCCTGCTCCCGGCCGACCACCGCTTCGCCCGCCAGGCCCAGGTGTCGCTGCGCGACCTGGCCCTGGAGCCGATGATCCTGCTCGACGTGCAGCCCAGCCGCACCTACTTCGTGAGCATCTTCGAGGAGCTCGGCCTGAGCCCGAACATCGCCTTCAGCTCGCCCTCCATCGAGATGGTGCGCGGCATGGTCGGCCAGGGCTTCGGCTTCTCGGTGCTGGTCACCCGGCCGCATTCGGAGTGCACCTACGACGGCAAGAAGGTGGTGATGGTCGACATCGCCGAGGACGTCAGCGCCTCCGGCCTGGTCGCCGCCTGGCTCAAGCGCGCGCAGCTGACCAAGCCGGCGCGGCTGTTCGTCGACTACGCCCGCGAGGAGCTGAGCGGCGGCGTCGAGCAGGCCTGAAGCGCCAACCACACCTGCTGCACCTGGCCCACTCCGCTCCCAATCAACGTCCTTTGCAACGCCCAGAGCCA
>NZ_JARJLT010000391.1 GCF_029335315.1 Pseudomonas citronellolis | reverse complement strand
CTTGGCAGCGGCAGGCTTGGCAGCCGGTTTAGCGGCGGGCTTGGCAGCGGCAGGCTTGGCAGCCGGTTTAGCGGCGGGCTTCGCAGCGGCAGGCTTGGCAGCCGGTTTGGCGGCGGGCTTGGCAGCGGCTACGGGCTTGGCGGCGGCGACCGGCTTGCGCGCGGACAGCGATTTGCCGACCGCTTCCTTCACCTTGCTCACGCCCTGGGCCAGCTTCAGGCTTTCCTGGACGTCACGCTTGAGGTTGGCGATGTAGGCGCGGGTTTCCGCCTGACGACCCTTCAGAGTTTCCAGCACCTCTTCCAGCTCTGCGATGCCGGACTTGGCCTTGGCCTGCGCCTTGGCCTTGCCGGCCTTGCCTGCTTCCTGCAGTTTGGTGCGAGCCTTGTGCAGCTTGTCCTGCGCCTTGGCGCGCTGCTTTTCCAGCTTGGCATGCAGTTTCTCGGAATCCACCAGAGCCTGCTTGCAGGCAGTCTCCAGGTGCTCGATCAGACTGTTGGAAAGTTGCTGCAGCAGGTGCAAAGGGGTGGTGACCGGTTTCTTATTGGCCGACATGACGTGCCTCCTGGCGGACGTGGTTGCGCCCATACTAGACCCGCACACCCTCTCTCGCCAACGTCTCCATGAAGCTGAAACCCGCGCCAGGCACAATCTCCAGCCGCTTTTCCACAGGCGCGCCGCGCATGCGCGACGCCTTGCGCTCCTCGCCACGCCGCACACAACCGCTCAACGACGCCCGCACGGGTCGCGCAAAGGCCCGCACCACGGGCCTTCCAGCAATGCCAAAGGAAAAATCGCAGGCATGAAAAAAGGCGCGCCCCGAAGGTTCGCGCCTTTTGCTTCGCACCGGTGGATCAGGCCGTGACCGCACTCTGATCGTGGGCGGTGTGCAGCACTTCGATGAGGCAGTCTTCCAGTTCGAAGCGCTCGTGCAGTTGCTGGCGCAGCGCCTTGAGCTCGCTGGTCAGGCAGGTGCCTTCGCGGCAGTCGCCGTTGTCGCAGCGGTCGTTGAAGTTCAGCGCGGAGATGGTGATGCTCTCCAGGCGCGGGTAGATCTGCTTGGCCAGCTCCAGGCCGCGCGCGTCGCCAAAGGCCTGGGCCTCGCCCATCAACTGCTCGTAGACCTCGAAGTGGCCGGCCGACACGTAGTCGACCAGGCGCTGGCAGAAGTCCTCGAGCCCCTCTCCGTTGCTCGCCGGCGCTTGCACCCCGGATAGCGAATCGAAGGCCTGGATCAGTTCATGGCGATCACGCAACCAGCGATCGATCAGCTGGTGGACGCCACCCCAACGTTCCTGGGCATTACGGCAGCTCTCGAGCATCTTGTCCTCGCTTCCCTCGTCGCTGTCCCAGCGAACACGCCTAGGGACAAATCTCTGTCGAATGCGGACATCCGCCGCAGACTGGCCGCCCTGATGGCGGAATCCCGGCGGAGCGGAAGACCAGAGTATGCCCGCGGCATGCTGGCTTCAAGACGCCACCGGCGGGAAAATTAATACGAGCGTTTAATCGGCAGGCCGCGGCCACGCTGGCTTCGCGGCTTGCAGCGGCCCGACCGGGGGCGGCAATCAGCCGCGCCGCAGGAGCTGGAAGATGCCGAACAGGGCGAAGGCCACGAAGGCCAGCAGGCTCCACTCGGGAATGCTCAGGCTGAGCAGGGTCCAGGTGACCTCGGCGCAATCGGCGGAACCGTGGAACATGGTCCAGAGGATGTCCGCGTAGGGCATGGTCTGCATCATGTAGTCCAGCGGCGGCAGGCAGGACGGCAGCTGGTCCGGCGGCAGGGTCTGCAGCCAGATCTGCCGGCCGGCGGTGGCGGCGCCACCCAGCGAACTCAGCAGCACCAGCAGCGCGTAGACGCGGCGGCCACGCCCATGCAGCGCGGCGATCAGCGAGAACAGCCCGGCGCCGGCGAAGAAGATGCGCTGCAGGATGCACAGCGGGCAGGGCTCCAGGCCGACCATGTACTGCAGGTAGAAGCCGGTGCCGAGCATGGCGGCGCAGGCGAGGAAGGCGAGGAAGAACAGGGAACGCGGGCTGGCCAGGTTCATGGCGGCTCCAGAGGCACGGCGGATGCGAAAGGCCGCTACGGTAGTGGATATTCCGCGGGGCTTTCAAGGCGGCGAACTAGACTGGGCCGGACAGTCATCAGGGAATTCCTACCATGTGTCGTTCACTGGTCCTGCTCTGCCTCCTGCTGCTCGGCCCGCTCCAGGGCGCCCAGGCCGACTCGCTCGGCGCACGGATCAAGGTGCCGCCGGGCTTTCGCGTCGAATTGCTCAGCGACCAGTTGCCCAGCGCGCGCGCCATGGCCTGGGGCGCCGAAGGCACCCTGTTCGTCGGCAGCAACCAGGCCGGCAAGGTCTACGCCCTGCGCCCCGGCGAGAACCAGCCGAAGGTGATTGCCAGCGACCTGCGCATGCCGGTGGGCGTGGCCTTCCACGACGGCGACCTGTACGTCTCGGCGATCAGCCGCATCTACGTGCTGCGCGACATCGAGTCGCATCTCGACGCCCCGCCGCGCCCCGCGGCGCTTCCGGTGGAGTTCCCCGGCGAGACCCACCACGGCTGGAAGTTCATCGCCTTCGGCCCCGACGGCAAGCTCTACGTACCGGTGGGCGCGCCCTGCAACATCTGCCGACCAGAGCGCCAGCTGTACGCCAACCTGCAGCGCATGAAGCCCGACGGCGGCGAGCGCGAAGTGGTCGCCTACGGCATCCGCAACACCGTCGGCTTCGACTGGAACGCCCGGGGCGAGCTGTGGTTCACCGACAACGGCCGCGACCTACTCGGCGACGACGAGCCGGACGACGAGCTCAACCGCCTGGGCAGGATCGGCGATGACTTCGGCTACCCGGACTGCCATGCCGGGCATATCGCCGACCCGGAATTCGCCCAGCGCCCGTGCTCGGCCTTCGTGCCGCCGGTGGCGCGCCTCGGTGCCCACGTCGCGGCGCTGGGCATGCGCTTCTACGACGGCCAGCAGTTCCCTGCCGAATACCGTGGCAATGTGTTCATCGCCGAGCATGGCTCCTGGAACAGCAGCCGCAAGGTCGGCTACCGGGTGCTGCGCGTCGAGCTCAACGACGACGGCACGCTGAAGCGCCAGAGCGTGTTCGCCGAAGGCTGGCTGCAACCCGGCGAGCAGGTGATCGGGCGCCCGGCCGACGTGCTGGTGGCGAAGGACGGCTCGCTGCTGGTGAGCGACGACATGGCCGGGGCGATCTACCGCATCAGCTATGTCGGCAATCAGGAAAAATCGCTCGGGCAATAAAGAAAAACGGCGCCCTTGGGCGCCGTTTTCATCAGGGCATTCTCACGCCCTTACCGGAACCAGCGCGACACCCGACACCGGCGCGCCGAGCAGGCCGAGGCCTTCCTGGAACAGCTTGTTGCTGCGCTCGGTTTCGCCCAGCTGGGCCAGCAGGCGCGCCAGTTCGGCGCAGGCCTCGGGGCTGCGGCGGCGGCCGAGGCTGGCCTCCAGGTACTCGCGGGCCTTGCCCCAGAGCTTGTCGGCCAGACACAGGCGGCCGAGGCTGAGCAGCAGGCTGGGGTCATCGGGATACTTCTTCAGCCAGGCCTCGGCGCTCTGCAGCTGGCGCGCCGGGTCGCTGCCGCGGGCCTGGCCGTAGAGCAGCATCAGGCGCTCGTCGTAGCCTTCCTTGAGAGCCTGGCGCAGGACTTTCTCGGCCTCCTCGGGGGCGCCCAGGCGCAGCAGCTGCTGGGCGTAGGCGGCGAGCAGCGGCGGCTGCGCACGCAGGTTGGCCGGCAGGCCCTGCCAGCTCTGGGTCAGTGGCTGCAGGGCGGTCTCGCCCTGGCCCAGGCCCTGCTCGCCGGCGGCTTCCAGCGCGGCGATCCAGGCGCGGCGTTCCAGGTCGCTGAGCTGGGCGTTGGCCAGCACACGCTCCTTGCGCAGTTCCGGCAGCAGGGCCAGTAGCGGGCGCCAGTCCTGCAGGCTGACGTAGAGCTGCTGGAGCAGGCGCAGCACCGTGGGATGGCGCGGGTGTTCCTCGTGCAGCTGCACCAGCACCGCGCGGGCCGGCTCGAAGGCGCCACGGTTGATCAGCAGTTGCGCGCGGGTCAGGCCCACCGCCAGGGCGGCGCCGGGCTGGCGTTCGAGGGCGCGGTCGAGCAGTTCGTCGCACTCGTCGAAACGCCCCAGTTCGTTGGCCGCGCGGGCCGCGCCGAGGAAGCTGGAGAGACTGCGCTCGCCCAGTTCGGCGGCACGCCGCAGGTGGCGCAAGGCCTGGGCCCAGTGGCCTTCGGCGAGGTCACGCTGGCCGTGTTCCTCGGCCATCTCGGCGCGGCGAGCACGGTTGAAGCGCGACCAGGGGTTGACCACCCGCCCGGACACCCCGACCAGCCGCAGCACCAGGCGCAACGCCAGGTACAGCAGCCAGACCAGCGCCAGCAGGGCGAGGAAGGTCCACAGGCTGGATTCGTAGCGGAAGCTCTTGTAGGCGATCAGCACGTAGCCCGATTGCTCGGCGATGGCCAGGCCGACCAGGGTGGCGGCCACCACCAGGGCCAGGACCAGCAGGTAGACGCGGCTCATTGGCTGCCCTCCGCCTGCGGCGCGGCGGGCGCCTGCTGCTGGTCGGCGGCGGCCTGGTCGCGACGCGCCAGGTAGGCCTGCAGGGCGCTCAGGGTCGGCGCCAGGTCCGGGGCCTGCACGCCCACCGGCTGCTGCGCCAGTTCGTCGATGCGCAGGCCGAGGGCGCGGGCGTCGGCGAGGTCGGCGTTGAAGAAGTCGCCGAGGATCTGCCGGGCCTGCTTGAGGGCCTGCTGGTAGACCTCCTGGCGGCCGTTCAGCGCGGCCCACTGGGCCTGTTCCAGGGCCAGGTTCAGCGCCAGGCGCACGCGGGTCAGCTGCTGCCCGGAGAGCAGCGGACGGATGTCCTGGCCGGCATTGAAGTCGATGCGCACGTAGCGCGAGATGCGTTCCCACCACTGGTCCAGGGTGCTGCTGCCGTCGCCCCAGGCGGTGCTGGCGACCTTGCCCGGGCCTTCCTGGAAGCTCGGCTCCAGCGGTTGCAGCTGGGCGGCCTGGTCGCGCAGGGCGCCGAGCTGCAGGAACAGCCCGGTGCGGTCCGGCTGCGGCAGGCTGCGCAGGGCTTCCAGGCTCTTGGCCAGTTGCGCGCGGGCGGCGAAGGCGCCCGGATCGTTCTGCGCGCGGAGGATGTCGTCGGCGCCCTGCACCAGCTGGGTGGCGCTGTCGATGTCCTGCAGCGCGGACAGCCGCAGCGAGGCGAGGCGCAGCAGGTGCTCGGCCTCGGCCAGGCGCCACTGCTGGCGGCTCTGCCCGAGGACCTGCTTGAACTGCCGGGCCAGGTCCTGCTGGTCGCCCTGCAGTTCCACCACGAGGCGGCGGCGGGCTTCCATTTCCTCGGCGCTGGGCAGCGCGTCGAGGCGCTTGTCCAACGCGCTGTCGTGGTTCAGCAGGCTCTGGGTCTGGCCGCGCGCCTCATCCAGCTGCTGCGCGCGGGCGTGGTCGCGGGCCTGCAACTGCTGGGTCTGCCACAGCCCCCAGCCGCCGACGCCAAGGCCGGCGACGCCGACCAGCAGGGCCAGCAGCGCCAGGCCGGTGCCGGTCTTCGCCGGTGCGGCCGGGGTCGGCTCGGGAGAGGGGCTTTGCGGGTTCTCTTGGGGAGTGACGGCTTCGCTCACAGGTCCTTCCTTCGCTCGGAAATTATTCTTCGTCGGCGCCCCTGAGCGCCTCCAGCAAGGCCGCGGCATTCGCCCCGCGGCAATCGATCACGCGTTGCGCGCCGGCCTCGCGGGCCAGCTCGGCGACCCGTTCGCTGGGCACGAACAAGGGTAGCCCGGCCAGCTCCGGCCAGTCGTCCCCAGCCAGCGCCAGCAAGTGTTCCAGACCCTGGCCGCTGCTCACCAGCAGGGCGTTCAGCGCCTCGTCGCGCACCCGCCGCGCCAGTTCGCCCGGCGGGTAGACCGGCAGGACGCGCCGGTAGAGTTCCAGATAATCCACCGCCACACCTTGGCCGCGCAGGCGTTCGGCGAGAAATTCTCGGCCACCTTCGCCGCGCAGGATCAGCACGCGCGGGCCGGGCACTTGCAGCGCCTGTTCCAGCGCCGGCAGGCCGAGCAGCGCTTCGCTGTCGTCGCCGTTTTCCGGGTGGTGCACGCGCAGGCCGTAGTCATCGAGGATAGCCGCCGTGGCGGCGCCGACGGCGAACCAGCTCTGCCGCGCCGGCGGTTGCGGCCAGTAGCGGTCGACGCGCTCCAGGCCCAGGCGCGCGGCGGGCTTGCTGACCACCACCACGGCGCAGTAACGGTCCAGGTCGAGCAGCAGGCTGCGCTGCTCGGGGGTTTCTTCCAACGGCTCGATGGCCAGCAGCGGCAGGCTGGCGCTGGCCACGCCGTGCTCGGCCAGGGTCGCGGCCAGGGCCGCGCATTCTTCCTGCGGCCGCGTCAGCAGCAGGCGCCAGTGGCTCACTGCGACTCGGCCTCGCCATACACGGCGGCGAGGATGGCGGCGGCGCCCTGCCCCAGCAGGTCCTCGGCGACCTTCACGCCCAGCGCCTCGGCCTCGGCCAGCGGCGCGCGGGCTTCGGCGCGCAGCAGTTGCGAACCGTCGGGCTGGCCGACCAGGCCGCGCAGCCACAGCTGCTCGCCTTCGCGCACCGCGTAGCAGGCGATGGGCACCTGGCAGCCGCCGTTGAGGCGCTTGTTCAGCGCGCGCTCGGCGTTCACCCGCAGCGCGGTGTCGGTGTGGTGCAGCGGCTGCAGCAGCGCGTGGATCTCGCTGTCGGCGCTGCGGCACTCGATGCCCACGGCGCCCTGGCCGCCGGCCGGCAGGCTGTCTTCGACGCTGATGCCGGAGCGGATGCGCGCCTCGAAGCCGAGGCGGATCAGCCCGGCGGCGGCGAGGATGATGGCGTCGTACTCGCCGGCGTCGAGCTTGGCCAGGCGGGTGTTGACGTTGCCACGCAGGAAGCGGATCTGCAGGTCCGGGCGGCTGGCCAGCAGCTGCGCCTGGCGACGCAGGCTGGAGGTGCCGACCACGCTGCCGGCGGGCAGCTCGGCGAGGCTCGCGTAGGTGTTGGAGACGAAGGCGTCGCGCGGGTCTTCGCGCTCGCAGATGCAGTACAGGCCCAGGCCCTCGGGGAAGTCCATGGGCACGTCCTTCATGGAGTGCACGGCGATGTCGGCGGCGCCTTCGAGCAGCGCGGTTTCCAGCTCCTTGACGAACAGGCCCTTGCCGCCGATCTTCGCCAGCGGCGCGTCGAGCAGCTTGTCGCCACGGCTGGTCATCGGCAGCAGGCTGACGCGCAGTCCGGGGTGGGCCTGTTCCAGGCGGGATTTGACGTATTCGGCCTGCCACAGGGCCAAGGCGCTCTGACGGGTGGCGATGCGGATTTCGCGGGACGACATGGGCAATTCCGGGCAAAGGACTGCCGGGGATGATAACAGGCTTCAGCGCCCGGGCTTTCCCCCCTGCGACGCCGGGGCAGGCATTTCGCCCTTCCCGGCCGCGCTCAGAGGTTGTGCATCAGGCGACGGACCCCGGCGACGTGGCGCCGGCTGACGGTCAGGGCGTCGCCGTCGAGGCCCTTCAGATAAAGCTGAAAGTGCCCCAGGGGCGTGCGCTGCAGGCGTTCGATGCGCTCGCGGGACACCAGGGCGTTACGGTGGATGCGCACGAAACGGTCGCCGAACTCGTCCTCCAGGGCCTTCAATGGCTCGTCCAGCAGCACCTCGCCGCCGGCGTGGCGCAAGGTCACGTACTTGTGGTCGGCGATGAAGAAGATCACCTCTTCCAGGGGAATCAGCTCGATGCCCTTGCGGGTCCGCGCGCTGATGTGGCTGCGCGGGCCGGCGCCGCCGGCGGCGGGCGGCCGGGTCAGCGCCGCGAGCTGGATGCGGTTGGGCCTGGAGGCCTTCTTCAGGGCCTCGGCCAGGTCCTCCACGCGCACCGGCTTGACCAGGTAGCCGACCGCGCTGACCTGGAAGGCTTCCAGGGCGAATTCATCGTGGGCGGTGCAGAAGATCACCGCCGGGGGCGCTTCGCGCTCGCACAGCCGCGCGGCGACCTGGAGCCCGTCCAGGCCGGGCATGCGGATATCCAGCAGGACGATATCCGGCTTCAGGCTGTCGATCAGCGCCAGCGCTTCTTCGCCATTGCTGGCGGAAGGCTCGAGGACGCGATAGCCGTCCAGTTGCCCCACCAGCCGGGCCAGGCGCTCTCGCGCCAGGGGTTCGTCATCGACGATCAGGACATTCATAAGCTCAGGCTTCCTGCATGAGACGCGCACATGGATAGCGTAGACAGGTGTAGTGCCGTCCGTCACGGCGTTCGACGCTGAGACTCGCTTTTGGCCCGAAAAGTGCCGCAATTCTCGCTGCGATGTTCGGCAGCGCCTGCTTGGTCCCCTTCGTGGGCAGCGTTCGCGTCGACTCGTCGTAGGGGTTGCTCACGCACAGCTGGAACACACCGTCACGATAGTCCGCCTCAATCTTCACCAGGCCGCCTTCGATGCGCGGCTGGATACCGTAAATCAACGAATTCTCCAGGAGCGGCTGCAGGGTCAGCTGCGGGATCGGCACGCCGTCGGGCACGCCGTCCACCTGCCAGTCCAGTTGCAACCGGTCGCCCAGACGAAACTGCTCTATGGAAAGATAGCGTCTGGCCAACTCCAGTTCCTCCCCCCAGGAAATTAAAGTCCCCGGCTTGGCCAGGCTGGCGCGGAACAGGTCCGACAGGTTGAGCACCGCCTGCTCGGCCTTGCCCGGATCCAGCTCGATCAGGCTGGCGATGCTGTTCAGGCTGTTGAACAGGAAGTGCGGGCGGATGCGCGCCTGCAACGACTCGATGCGCGCGCGCAACTCGGCCTGCTCCTGCCTGCGCCATTGGCTCTGCAGGTAAAAGTAGCGTAGCAACAACGCCGACATGATGAGCGCGATCAAGGCATGCCGCAGGTAGAGGTTGACCTCGCCCTTGATCGACAGCGGCCCGCCGAGGGAATAGTAGTCCGCCACCGCCGTGCAGCCGAGGGTCAGCAGCACCACCAGCGCGCAGCTGGCGATGCCCGAGCCCCACGCCGGCCAGCGCGCCAGCAACGGCCGCAGCTGGCACAGCAGGCCCGCCGAGAGCAGCACGATCCATTGCACGAAGAGCGAGGCCAGGGCCAGGCGCACCCAGTTGAAGCTCGGGGTCATGGGCTCGGCGAGCACCAGCACCAGCACCAGCAGCTCGGCCAGCAGGACCAGGCTGAACAGTGCTTCGGGCTGGCACAGCTCGGGGATGAAGAAGTCATCTTGGGTTGCCGGCTGGGCGCCGGTCTTGGCATGGTTTGGCATCCGCGAAGTTTCCGCAAGCCGGCGCCGGACGGCAAGCGGGCCGGAGCTCGGAACAGTCCTGTACGCCGAAAGTGTGCAGTGCAGCGCGCTCCCTGCGCGATCTCGCCCCCTGCGAGCGCCACGTGCGTCGACGCGCGCGCCGGTTTTACCCCTCAGCCTGCTATTATCGTCGGACTTTGCCCTTCCTGCAGGCGCAACAGGCGCCTGCCCGTTTCCGCGAGAGAGATCCATGAGCGTAGAGAAGACCAACCAGTCCTGGGGCGGCCGCTTCAGCGAACCCGTCGACGCCTTCGTCGCCCGCTTCACCGCCTCCGTCGACTTCGACAAGCGCCTCTACCGCCACGACATCATGGGCTCCATCGCCCACGCGACCATGCTGGCCAAGGTCGGCGTGCTGACCGACACCGAGCGCGACGCCATCATCGACGGCCTGAAGCAGATCCAGTCCGAGATCGAGGCCGGCAACTTCGACTGGCGCGTCGACCTGGAAGACGTGCACATGAACATCGAGGCGCGCCTGACCGACCGCATCGGCGTCACCGGCAAGAAGCTGCACACCGGGCGCTCGCGCAACGACCAGGTGGCCACCGACATCCGCCTGTGGCTGCGCGACGAGATCGACCTGATCCTCGCCGAGATCACCCGCCTGCAACAGGGCCTGCTGGGCCTGGCCGAAGCCGAGGCGGACACCATCATGCCCGGCTTCACCCACCTGCAGACCGCGCAGCCGGTGACCTTCGGCCACCACCTGCTGGCCTGGTTCGAAATGCTCAGCCGCGACTACGAGCGCCTGGTGGACTGCCGCAAGCGCGCCAACCGCATGCCCCTGGGCAGCGCCGCGCTGGCCGGCACCACCTACCCGATCCAGCGAGAGATCACCTGCGAACTGCTGGGTTTCGAAGCGATCTCCGGCAACTCGCTGGACGGCGTGTCCGACCGTGACTTCGCCATCGAGTTCTGCGCCGCCGCCGCCCTGGCGATGATGCACCTGTCGCGCTTCTCCGAAGAGCTGGTGCTGTGGACCAGCGCGCAGTTCCAGTTCATCGACCTGCCCGACCGCTTCTGCACCGGCTCCTCGATCATGCCGCAGAAGAAGAACCCCGACGTGCCGGAACTGGTGCGCGGCAAGTCCGGCCGGGTATTCGGCCACCTCGCCGGCCTGCTGACCCTGATGAAGGGCCAGCCGCTGGCGTACAACAAGGACAACCAGGAAGACAAGGAACCGCTGTTCGACGCCGCCGACACCCTGCGCGACAGCCTGCGCGCCTTCGCCGACATGGTCCCGGCGATCAAGCCCAAGCGCGAGATCATGCGCGAGGCCGCGCGTCGCGGCTTCTCCACCGCCACCGACCTGGCCGACTACCTGGTGCGCAAGGGCCTGCCCTTCCGCGACTGCCACGAGATCGTCGGCCACGCCGTGAAGTACGGCGTGGACAGCGGCAAGGACCTGGCCGAGATGAGCCTGGACGAGCTGCGCACGTTCAGCGACCAGATCGACGACGACGTCTTCGCCGTGCTGACCCTGGAAGGCTCGGTGAACGCCCGCGACCACATCGGCGGCACCGCCCCGAACCAGGTCCGCGCCGCCGTGGCGCGCGGCCGGGAGCTGCTGGCCAAGCGCTGATCCGCCAGCGCCGGCCGCACCAGAAACGCCGCTTCCCGCTAGGGGGCGGCGTTTTTTATCGCCTGGCGTTCGGGTGATCGCGGACGGAGTCCGCTCCTACGGCAAGGTTCGCTGCGGCAGCCGCTGGGTGATACTCCTTCGGGCCAGCGCAAGCGCTGTTCGCGATGGAGCCGCGTCCCGCGTTCGCGGGGATGACCGGGGGGAACTCGGATCTCAACCTTGTCACTCCCGCGAACGCGGGAGCCCAGCGACTTCGCTGATGCCCCCGCGAAGCTGCGCCCATGGGCAATCCCCCAACCAGGGCGGCACGGACTCCGTCCGCGATAGCCTCGGGGCATAGTGTTCGCGAGCGAGCGCGCCCCTACGAAACGCCATCTTCCTCGGGGGCTTCAGGCGCTGGCGGCTCCTCGGCGCTGCAGAAGCCTTGCAGCAGCTTCACCTGCGCCGGCTCCAGGCCGAGCATGCGCAGGGCCTTCTCTTCCTTCAGGCGAGCGGCCTGGGACGGCGGCAGGCGCACCGCGCGGGCCGCCAGGTTGAGGATCAGTGCCTTGCGCGAGAACACCCCGCCGCCAACGCCGTAGCAGGCGGCGATCAGCCCGCGCAGCTCCAGCGGCAGGCGCCAGTGCATGCGCAGCGCCGAGCCGAAGCCGGCGGCGCAGCTGCGCAGGCTTTCGTCGATCTCTTCGTCGCCCAGCTCACCACCGCCCCGGCACCACTCATCCAGGGTGCGCAACACCGCCAGCTCGCCCAGGCAGTGCAGCAGACCGGCGGTGTAGCAGCGCGCCGCGTCCACTTCCAGGCTCTCGGCCAGCGCCTGGGCGGCGTCCGCGCTGCGCTGGGACAGCGCCCAGAACTGCTCGGCGCGCACCTTCAAACGAGGTTCGCCGAGCTGCGCGGCGCGCTCCAGGCTGAGCCCCAGCACCAGGTTGCAGGCCTGCGCCAGGCCGAGCCGGGACAGCGCCTGGGCCAGGGTCAGGCAGGGCATGCCGACGTGCCGCGCGGCGCTGTTGGCGGCGGCGATCAGGCAGGCGGTGATCTGCGGGTCGCGGCCGAACTCCTGCTCCAGTTGCTCCAGGCTGGTCTCGTCGCCCCCCAGGCAGCGGCTCACCGCCGCGCCGACATCGCCGAGCAGCGGCGCGCCCTCGGCACTCTCGCGGGCCCGCGACAGCAGCTCGGCGAGGCTGCCGGCGAGCTTCGCCGGCTGGCGCTGGCCGATCTCCTGGCCGGGCGCCAGCAGCAGGCTGCGCAGACGCTGGCGCAGGTCCTCGGCATTGAACGGCTTGACCAGGTAGGCGCTGGGCGCCAGCGGCCGCACCGCGCGCACGCTGGCGGCATCGGCCTTGGCGCTGATCAGGATGAAGGCCGGCGTGCCCGCCTGGCTGCGTTCGTGGCGCAGGTGACGGAGCAGGTCGATGCCATCCTGGCCGGGCAATTCCTGCTCGGCCAGCACCAGGCCGAAGCGCCCCTGGCGGCAGGCGTCGATGGCCTGGAAACCGTCCTCGCAGTAGGTGACGGACGCGTCGCCGCGCACGCTCAGCACCAGTTGGCCAAGCAGCTCGCGATTCCAGGGGTCGGCGGCGGCGATCAGTACGTCCGGTACGGCGCTGGGGGCGTTCATGGAGATCCTCTGTCGAGTCCGCGCGCACCTTAACCGAGCGCGCGGCCTTGGGCCAGGGCTTCGGCGCGGGGATGCCGCGGGCGCAGAGGGTAGCCGCTGCCGGGGGTGGGGCGCGATAAGACCAAAGCAGGCGGCGGAAAAGAAAAAGGCCCGCTTGCGCGGGCCTCTTCCGGTACTGCCGAACGAGCCTATCAGGCCAGTTCGTCGAAGCACTCGGCCAGGATGGCCAGGCCTTTCTGCAGCTGGGCGTCCGGGATGGTTACCGGCATCAGGAAGCGGATCACGTTGTAGTAGGTGCCGCAGGAGAGCAGGATCAGGCCCTTCTCGCGAGCACGCACAACGATCTTGCTGACCAGCTCGGCAGCCGGCTTGTTCACGTCGCCGCCTTCGAACAGCTCGATGGCGACCATCGAACCCAGGCCGCGGACGTCGCCGATCACCTTGTGCTTGGCCTGGATGTCGCGCAGGCCGGCTTTCAGGGTTTCGCCAACGGCTTGCGAACGCTCCAGCAGTTTCTCTTCGTCGAACACCTTCAGCACGGCCAGGGCCGCGGCGCAGGCGATCGGGCTACCGGCGTAGGTGCCGCCCAGGCCGCCGGGAGCGATGGCGTCCATGATCTCGGCCTTGCCGGCAACGCCGGAGATCGGGAAGCCGCCGCCAACGGATTTGGCGAAGGTGGTCAGGTCCGGGACGATGCCCAGCTGCTCGGTGGCGAAGAAGGTGCCGGTACGGCCAGCGCCGGTCTGCACTTCGTCGGCGATCAGCAGGATGCCGTGCTCGTCGCACAGGGCGCGCAGGCGCTGCATGAAGGCCTTGGAGTTGACGTAGAAGCCACCTTCGCCCTGTACCGGCTCGATGATGATGGCGGCGATGTCACGCGGCTGGGCGTCGTTCTTGAAGATGCGCTCGATGCTGGCGATCGACTCGTCTTCGCTCACGCCGTGCAGCTCGCACGGAGCCAGGGCGCGGAAGATGCCGCCCGGCATCAGGCCCATGCCTGCGGAGTACGGAACGACCTTGCCGGTCAGGCCCAGGGTCATCATGGTGCGGCCGTGATAGGCGCCGGTGAAGGCGATCACGCCAGCGCGGCCGGTGGCGGCGCGAGCGATCTTGACGGCGTTTTCAACGGCTTCGGAGCCGGAGGTGACCAGCAGGGTCTTCTTGGCGAAGTTGCCCGGAACGCGCTTGGCGATTTCTTCGGCCAGCTCGATGTAGGGCTCGTAGGCCAGCACCTGGAAGCAGGTGTGGGACAGCTTGGTCAGCTGTTCCTGAACGGCGGCGACCACTTTCGGGTGCAGGTGGCCGGTGTTCAGAACGGCAATGCCGCCGGCGAAGTCGATGTACTCGCGACCTTCGACGTCCCACACGGTGGCGTTCTCGGCGCGCTCGGCGACGACCGGGTGGATCTGGCCTACACCGCGCGGGACGGCGGCCTGACGACGTTGCAGCAGGGATTCGTTGGTTTTGCTCATAGCTTCCTCAGTGGCCGCTCATCGGTCGGCCGGGTCAAAGGATGGAGACGGGGAGAAGCCACTCGCGACAGCATACGATGATCGACTGTCGCGGCACTTGCGGCCCGCCGGGTGGTGTGTACCGGTGCCACCACCGGAGAACGTCGGTGCCGGGCGGCTATCAGCTCTTGCCTGCCGCCCGTCACCCACGGGATCAGATGCCGCCCAGGCAGAGGTACTTGATCTCGAGGTAGTCCTCGATACCGTACTTCGAACCTTCGCGACCAAGGCCCGAGGCCTTGATGCCGCCGAAGGGGGCGACTTCGTTGGAGATCAGGCCGGTGTTGATACCCACCATGCCGTACTCCAGGGCCTCGGCCACGCGGAACACGCGGCCCAGGTCACGGGCGTAGAAGTAGGAGGCCAGGCCGAACTCGGTGTCGTTGGACATGGCGATCACGTCGGCCTCGTCCTTGAAGCGGAACACCGGGGCCAGCGGGCCGAAGGTCTCGTCCTTGGACACCAGGGCGTTCTTCGGCACGTCGACCAGGATGGTCGGCTCGAAGAAGGTGCCGCCCAGGGCGTGCGGCTTGCCGCCGGCGACGATCTTGGCACCCTTGCCGACGGCGTCGGCGATGTGCTCTTCGACCTTGGCCACGGCCTTGGAATCGATCAGCGGGCCGGTGGTGATGCCCTGCTCCAGGCCGTTGCCGATGTTCAGCTTGGCCACGGCGGCCTTCAGCTTGTCGACGAATACGTCGTACACGCCGTCCTGCACGTACAGGCGGTTGGCGCACACGCAGGTCTGGCCGTTGTTGCGGTACTTGGAGATCAGCGCGCCTTCGACGGCGGCGTCCAGGTCGGCGTCATCGAAGACGATGAAGGGTGCGTTGCCGCCCAGTTCCAGGGACACCTTCTTGATGTCCTTGGCGCATTCGGCCATCAGCTGGCGACCGATTTCGGTCGAGCCGGTGAAGGTCAGCTTGCGCACGGTCGGGTTGCCGGTCAGCTCGCCGCCGACTTCGCCGGCGCTGCCGGTGACCACGCTGAACACGCCTTTCGGGATGCCGGCGCGCTCGGCCAGCTCGGCCAGGGCCAGGGCGGAGTACGGGGTCTGCGAGGCGGGCTTGAGGACCATGGTGCAACCGGCGGCCAGGGCCGGGCCGGCTTTACGGGTGATCATCGCCGAGGGGAAGTTCCACGGGGTGATGGCCGCGGTCACGCCGATCGGCTGCTTGATCACGATCAGGCGCTTGTCCGGCTGGTGACCGGGAATGGTGTCACCGTAGACGCGCTTGGCTTCTTCGGCGAACCACTCGAGGAAGGACGCGGCGTAGGCGATCTCGCCCTTGGCTTCGGCCAGCGGCTTGCCCTGCTCGATGGTCATCAGGCGAGCCAGGTCATCCTGGTTCTCGATCATCAGCTCGAACCAGCGGCGCAGCTTGTTGGCGCGCTCCTTGGCGGTCAGCGCGCGCCAGCCCGGCAGGGCCTTCTCGGCGGCTTCGATGGCGCGACGGGTCTCGGCGGCGCCCATCTTCGGCACGGAACCGATGATCTCGTTGGTAGCCGGGTTGTTGACCTTGATGGTCTGACCGCTGTCGGCGTCCAGCCAGGAACCGTCGATATAGGCCTGTTGGCGGAACAGCTTGGCATCATTGAGTTGCATGACCAGTCTCCTCGAGGAAAGCCATAAGCAGCGGGTCTACCTCGACGTCACCCGCCTGCCTTGTTGTCCGGAATGCATTGGAGGGGCGGACGCCCCATCCGTTCCATCGTCTCGCCGGGCGCTCCGACGTCAGCGTGCGCTCGGCGAACGTCGCGCGCGCGAAAACGGACCACGGCGATAACCGTAGCCGGCAGGGTTCACCGGGAAATCCATGGACGGGATACGCTGCGGAAACGCCATCACTTCAGGAGTCGCCCCTGGCATCGCGTGTCGCGACTTCGCCAGGCAGTGCGGGAGAAGGTCATCCCACTGGCACGAGGCCGGGTGCTGTGACGCCAATTCCCCTGTCTCCTGTTGTTGTGGTGGGCGTTTGAAATGTCAAACACATCCTAGGGCGCGATGCCCCAAAGGGCAAGGGCTCGTTCGAAAAAATCAACGAAAGTACATGCCTGGCGCGGCTTTCCGGCCAGCGCCGGCCGACGGGCGGCAGGCCGATTTCGAATTCGCCGGGGCCACCGCCGAGCGATGGACGCCGCCCGATCAGATGCGTATGATGCGGCCTGCCGCGCGAGCCGCGGCCATACGCATCCGTAGCTCAGCTGGATAGAGTACTGCCCTCCGAAGGCAGGGGTCGTGGGTTCGAATCCCGCCGGATGCGCCATCTCCCGCCACGCTCGCCAAGGCGACCGTGAAGCGAACGCAACAAAGCCCGCCTAGTGCGGGCTTTGTCGTTTTCGGCCGGCGCCGGGCTCACTTGCGGATCGAGCGGTCCATCTCCACCCGCAGCGACTTGCACGCCGGGCAGAACAGGCCGAGCTTCAGCGAGCGGCTGAAACGATGCGCGCACTTCCGGCAGATGAAGAAGTACGGCGGGCCGGGATGGAAGGCGCTCAACTCTGGCGTTTCCGCAGCACCATCTTGCCGGACTCGTAGGAGATCTCCTCGTAGCCCTTGAACAGCGCAATGATCAGGCCGACACCCAGGCTCGCCGCGGCGATGATCGCGGCGATCTCCAGGCCGGTCAGGGTCGCGACGGGCACGGCGGCGGCCATCGACAGGCCGCCGGTGAACGGGATCGCGGCGAGCGCGGTGGTCAACAGGCCGATGGTAACGACTCCCGCCGTGGCTACCTTCTTCGCCTTGCGCAGGTCATCGGCCAGGCCGCCTTGGACGGTGATCTGGGCGTAGCCCGAGTTCTTCGCCGATTCGAGTTCCGCCTTGGTCCGTACGGTAATGCTGCTCATATAGCTTCCTTCTGCTACTTGCTGTCCTGTGATCCGGCGCCGAGAGCCTGGGGCGGCCCTTCGGTCGCGCAGCAAGGCATATTGCCATCACGATAGATCGCTCGTCATTCCACTTGCCGGCTCGATGCTCGCTCCGGGACTCGAACCGCCATTGAAGCCGTCAGAAATCGCTGTAGATGCCCTGCGCGTCGGCCAGCCTGCCGCCCTGGATCAGGGTGAAGAAGCCGCGCTCGACATCGGCGGCGCGGTGACGGCCGGCGTAGTAGGTGCGGCTGATCCGCAGGCACTCCTGGCGCCAGCCGTCGTAGACCCGCTCGTTGGCGGCGGTGACTGGGATCGAGGTCTGCTGCAGCTTCAGCCCGTCCAGCGCCCTGGCGCTGGGGCGGCCGGCCTGGCGCAGCTTGCTGATCTGCAGGTCGAGCACGCAGTAGTTCTGCGGATCGAGGAACATCAGGATCTTCGACACGAAGGAGATCCCCGAGTACGCCGGATAACCGAGCTTCTTGATGGCGCCCAGGGTCGGCGTGCCGCCCGCGAGCAGCGCGCTGAAGCCGGCATAGGGGGCGAAGGCGCCGATCCGCGAACGGAAGCGGGCGAAACGCCAGTCACGGTAGCCGGCGGTGGCGTTGCCCCAATAGATGATGTTGGCCAGCCCGTCGGCCACGTCCTGTTGCGCGCCGGACGCCAGCTGGGCCTGGATGACGCCCTCCAGGTGCACGGCGTTCGCCGCCACCTGGCGACTGTGCGTCGTGAAGTCGTAGTACTCCAGCGGGAACGAGTAGTGGTTGATCGCGTGGTCCAGCAGTTGCTGTTGGGCCAGGGTCAAGGGCATGGGGCGGCATCCTTGTGGTCGGGTACCGACGCATTCTGCACGACGCCGCGACAGCTTCTGTCGCCGTCTACGCCCGGCGCGCGCAGGCCCGGAAGGAGGCCACGGGCGCCGATTTCTGCGACCATGCACAGCCGCCCCCGCCGCCGGAACCCTCGCCCCATGGACAAGCTCGCCGCCCTCAGGCTCTTCGTCGAAACGGTCAACGCCGGCGGCTTCTCGCCCGCGGCGCGGCGCCTGGGTATCGCCACCTCGTCGGTGACGCGGGCGATGGACGCGCTGGAGCAGCAGCTGGGCGTCACCCTGCTCAACCGCTCGACCCGCCAGGTCACCGTCAACGAGGCCGGGCAGGCCTACTACGCGCGGGCGCTGGCGATCCTCGAGGCGCTGGCCGAGGCCGACGCGCTGGTCGCCGACCGTGGCGAGCAGGCGCGCGGACCGCTGCACGTGAGCCTGCCGGTGGAATTCGCGCGGCACCTGATCCTGCCGCACCTGAGCGATTTCCTCGCCCGCCATCCGGGCCTGGAGCTGACCCTGACCCTCAGCGACGAGGTGGTCGACCTGCTCAGCGCGCGGGTCGATTTGTCGATCCGCCTGGGCACGGTGGTGCGCAGCGACGACGTGGTGATGCGCGGCATCGGCCAGTTCCAGCGCTGGCTGGTGGCGAGCCCGGCCTACCTGCGCCAGCGCGGCGAACCGAAGACCCCGGCGGCGCTGGCCGAGCACGAGTGCCTGCGCCTGGACTACGGCCACGGCAACGCGCGCCAGCAATGGCGTTTCTGCGGCGACGACGGCGAGCGCCAGGAGGTGGGCATCCGCGGCGCGCTGCGCAGCAACAACGCCGACACCCTGCGCCAGGCCGCGCTGGGCGGCAGCGGCGTGGCCCTGCTCGGCGACTGGCTGGTGCGCGAGGATGTGGCGGCCGGCCGGCTGGTGCGGCTGTTCGCCGGGCACCGGATCAACCCCGACCAGTCCAGCAGCGCCATCAGCGCGCTGTACCTGCCGGGGCAGCGCGCCTCGGCGCGCATCGGCGCCTTCATCGCCTTCGTCGAGGAGCGCCTGGCCACGCGCGCCTAGCGGCTTTCGAATCTGCGCAACGGGGCTTTGCGCCGCCGACGGATTCTCCCCGCCGGCGCCAGCCCCGACCATTGGCCCACCTGAAGCATCCCGCGCCCCCAGGAGGGTCTTTCCATGTCACCCCGTGTTCTGCCCGGCCGCTACCCGCGGAGGCTCCGCCCATGAACAGCGCCTCGGCCGTCACCGCCGACCTGGCGCCCAGCCACGCCCTGCCGCGCTCGCTGGTGCTGCTGTTCGCCTTCTGCTGCGGCGCCATCGTCGCCAACCTCTACTACGCGCAGCCGATCATCGAGCTGATCGCCCCGGACGTCGGCCTCGGCCCCGAGCGCGCCAGCCTGATCGTGGCGCTGACGCAAATCGGCTACGCCGCCGGCCTGTTGTTGCTGGTGCCGCTGGCCGACCTGTTGGAGAACCGCCGGCTGATGCTGTTGACCACCGGCGCGGCCTTCGTCTGCCTGCTGCTGGCGGCCACCAGCCACGCGCCGGGGCCGTTCCTGCTGCTGTCGCTGCTGCTCGGCCTGAGTTCGGTGTCGGTGCAGATGCTGATCCCGCTGGCCGCGCACCTGGCCCCGGAAGCCTCGCGCGGGCGGGTGGTCGGCAACATCATGGGTGGCCTGCTGCTGGGCATCCTGCTGGCGCGGCCGGTGGCCAGCCTGGTGGCCGGGCATTTCGGCTGGCGCGCGGTGTTCTTCGGCGCCGCCGCGCTGATGATCGGCATCGGCCTGACCATCGCCCTGACCATCCCGCGCCACGCGCCCAGCCACCGGGCCAGCTACGGCCAGTTGCTCGGCTCGCTCTGGCACCTGCTGCGGCGCTACCCGGCGCTGCGCCGGCGCGCCCTGTACCAGGGCCTGATGTTCGCCGCCTTCAGCCTGTTCTGGAGCGTCTCGCCGATCGAGCTGGTACGTCACGACGGCCTGAGCCAGACCCAGGTGGCGCTGTTCGCCCTGGTCGGCGCGGTGGGCGCCATCGCCGCGCCCATCGCCGGGCGCCTGGCCGACGCCGGGCACACCCGCCGCGCCACCCTGGTGGCCCTGCTGCTGGCGCCGCTGGCCCTGGCCGGCAGCCTCGCGGTGCCCGGCCCGAGCTGGGTCGGCCTGGTGCTGGCGGCGGTGCTGCTGGACTTCGCTGTGCAGCTGAACATGGTCCTCGGCCAGCGCACCATCTATGCCCTGGAACCGCAAAGCCGGGCGCGCCTGAACGCCCTCTACATGACCAGCATCTTCGTCGGCGGCGCTTTCGGCTCGGCCGTCGCCAGCCCGCTGTTCGAACGCTTCGGCTGGCCCGGCGTGGCCCTGCTCGGCGCCGCCCTGCCCGGCCTGGCGCTGCTCGCCTTCCTCCTCCGGGGCCGCCA
>NZ_JARJLT010000390.1 GCF_029335315.1 Pseudomonas citronellolis | reverse complement strand
GCCATGTATGATGGCCAGCAGGCGGGAGCAGACTTCGGCGGTCAGGGCGTTGAAATCGTTGTCCCAGGAGCCCCAGTCGACCAGCATCGCGCGGCGGGTGCGCGGCGAGGTGGTCAGGGGGCCGGGGGTCAGAAGGATGGGCGCGCGCTCGGCAGTGCTCATGCTCGGTTCCTCTTCATGGGAAAACCTGTGCTGGAAGGGTTGCGGCCCGCGCGGCGGGCCTGGGGTATACGTTGCCAAGCGCGCCGTTATCGCTCAAATTGTTTGTCATGATCCCAGGCATAAGTCGGACCTATACCCCATGAACCTGTTCCAGCTCCGCGCCTTCGACGCCGTCGCCCGCGAAGGCAGCTTCACCCGCGCCGCCGAGCGCCTGTTCATCAGCCAGCCGGCGGTGACCGGGCACGTCAAATCCCTGGAGGAGCACTACCAGGTCAACCTGTTCCGGCGTACCGCCCGCGCCGTCGAGCTGACCGAGGAAGGCCGGCGCCTGGCCGCCATCAGCCGCACCCTGTTCGCCCTGGAGGAAGAAGCCGAGACCCTGCTCGACGCCAACCGCAAGCTGCTCAGCGGGCGCATCGAGGTGGCCGCCGACGGCCCGCACCTGGTGATGCCGATGCTCGCCCGCCTGCGCGCGCGCTACCCGGGCATCACCGTCAACCTGCGCCTGGGCAACGCCCAGGAGACGCTCAACGCGTTGCTCAGCGAACACGTCGACATCGCCGTGGTCACCGAAGTGGACGAGCGCCCCGGCCTGCACCTGCGCGAGCTGGTGGAGTCGCACCTGTGCGCCCTGCTGCCGGCGAGCCATCCCTGGTGCGCGCGCGGCGAAGGCGTGCCGCTGGAGGAGCTGGACCAGCAGATCATGGTGCTGCGCGAGCCGGACTCGATCACCCGCCGCACCTTCGACGGCGCCTGCGCCAAGCAGCGCGTGCAGCCACGGGTGCTGCTGGAGCTGGACAGCCGCGAGGCGGTGACCGAGGCGGTGGCGGCGGAGCTGGGCATCGGCATCGTCTCCTCCCTGGAAGTCGGCCGCGACCCGCGCGTGCGCGCCGTGCCGCTGATCGGCGAAGGCCTGCTGAACCGCCACTCCATCGGCTGCCTGGAACGCCGCCGCGGCCTGCGGGTGGTCAGCGCCTTCATGGAATTGGCGTAGGAGCGGACTCCGTCCGCGATGGCCCTAGCCGCGCGCGCGAATCGCGGGCATGGCCAGCGCCTACGATCGTTCATGGCAGCGGGGTCAGGCCGGGGGTTCGGCGCCGAGGTCTTCGCGCACCAGTTCCAGGAAGGTAGCCACCATCCGCCGGTTGCCCTGTTCGCGCAGGCACACCAGGGTCTCGCTCATGCGCCAGTCGCAGTCGACTATCGGCAGCGCATGCACCCGGCTGTCGGCACCGAATTCGGCGGCGGAGACCACGCCCACGCCGATTCCCGCCACCACCGCTTCGCGCGAGGCTTCGCGGCCTTCCACCTCGATCGCCGGGCGGATGCGCAGGCCGGCGCGGTGCATTTCCGCCTCCAGGGTCTGGCGCGTCACCGAGCCCTGCTCGCGCAGTACCAGAGGGGCGTCGTCGAGGTCGGCCAGGTGGATCGACCGGCGCTGCGCCCAGGGGTGGTTGCGCGCCACGAAGACCACGATCGGGTCGCTGCGCAGGGTCACCGCGAGCAGCCTTTCGTCGCTCGGCGGGCGCCCCAGCAGCGCCAGGTCGGCCTGGTAGTCGAACAGCCGTTGCAGGCATTCGTCGGTGTTGCCGGTCTCGATGCGCACGCGGATGCCCGGGTACAGCTGGCAGAAGCGCGCCACCTGGGGCAGCACGTGGACCGGGGCGTCCACCGCCAGGGTCAGGCTGCCGGTCTGCAGGCTGCTGGAGGCCTCCAGCAATTCCTGGGCCTCGGCCTCGATGACGAACAGGCGCTGGGTCACCGCCAGCAGGCGCTCGCCCAGTTCGGTCAGGCGCACCGAGCGCTTGTTGCGGTGGAACAGCAGCACGCCGTAGCGCTCTTCCAGCTTGCGCACCTGGTCGGACACCGCCGGCTGGGTGAGGAACAGGCGTTCGGCGGCGCGGGTGAAGCTGCCGTGCACGGCCACCGCGTGGAAGGCCTTCAGCTGCGAGTGGGAGACCTGCATGGGGGCTGACCTGTGACTTCGGAAGCTTCGCACTATTCCATCGGCCGCCGCCGACATACAAGCCAAACTTATTTTTAAAATCTGATAAATCGATTTCATTTATTTATGTGGAATTGCTTCCATCTGTTTCGCCGCGCCGGGCATGCTCCCGCCGCTGCCCTCCTCACCTCTCCCTGACCCCGTGCCGCGGGACGGCACGAGCTGCACAGCCATAACAACAAGAAGCATCGAACGACTGACTGCCGGCACATACCCATAACAACGAGGTCAGAGCATGTCCCATACCCCCGGCACGACCGCCAGCCCGCAGCGCTGGCGTATGCAGATATTCGCGATCACCTGGCTGGCCTACGCGGCCTTCTACTTCACCCGCAAGGCCTTCGCCGTGGCCAAGCTCGGCATCGCCGACGACCCCGGCTTCGCGCTGGACAAGGCCGCCATGGCCGACCTCGACGCCATCTACCTCGCCGCCTACGCCGTCGGCCAGTTCACCTGGGGCGTCTTCGCCGACCGTTATGGCCCGCGCGTGGTGGTGTTCGGCGGCCTGGCCATCTCCGCCATCGTCGCCGTGGTCATGGGCAGCTTCGCCACCCTGCCGGTGTTCGCCACCTGCATGGTGATCCAGGGCCTGGCGCAGTCCACCGGCTGGTCCGGGCTGTGCAAGAACATCGGCAGCTTCTTCGCCCAGCACGAGCGCGGCCGCGTGCTCGGCCTGTGGAGCACCTGCTACGCCTTCGGCGGCCTGGTCGCCTCGCCGTTCGCCGGCTGGTGGGCCTACAGCGTGTTCGGCACCTGGCACGCGGCCTTCTATTCCACCGCCGCGGTGGTCGGCGGCGTCGCCCTGCTGTTCCTCCTGCTGCAGCGCAACCGCCCCGAGGACGTCGGCCTGCCGCCGCTGGAGGGGGTTGGCGGCGAACCGGAAGCGGTGCGCTACGCCGGCTTCCGTCCCGAGGGGCGGAACCCCGACTCGGTGCGCACCCTGGCGCTGGTGCTGCGCAACCGCACGGTGCTCACCCTCGGCCTGGCCTACTTCCTGCTGAAACCCGCGCGCTACGCCATCCTGCTGTGGGGCCCGGTGATCGTCTACGAACGCATGCCCGGCCTGGGCAAGGTCGGCGCCTCGATCCTGCCCACCGCCTTCGAGGTCGCCGGCCTGCTCGGCCCGATCCTCATCGGCCTGGCCTCGGACAAGCTGTTCGGCGCGCGGCGCATGCCCGCCTGCGTGTTCAGCCTGCTCGGCCTGACCCTGTGCCTGGCGCTGTTCGTCCCGGCCATGCAGACCGGCAGCGCGGCGTTGGTGTTCGCCCTGCTGTTCATGATGGGCCTGACCCTGTACGGGCCGGACTCGATGATCAGCGGCGCCGCCGCCATCGACTTCGGCACCGACAAGGCCGCCGCCACCGCCGCCGGCTTCGTCAACGGCTGCGGCTCGGTCGGCGCCATCCTCGGCGGCCTGCTGCCGGGCTACTTCGACACCTACAGCGTGTTCATCGGCTTCACCGTCACCGCTTTGATCGCCGCCGGGGTGCTGCTGCCCTTCTGGAACAGCCGCCCGCAAGGCAGCCTGCGCAGCGAGCCGGCGCCCACGGCGCTGCGGGCCAAGCCGCTGCGCTCCTGACCTCCCGGCGCAGGGACGCGCCTGCCAGGGTTCGCCCCCACCTGCCGGCTGGGGGCTCGGGCGGGGCCGCCGCAAAGCGGCCCCGCTCTTTTTTCCGGCGCCCCGGCTTGTGCCGGACACCCCATGCGAACAATAATGATTCTCATACGAAAATTGTTTGCATGGACCTCGCGTGAGCCTCTCCCACCTCGACAGCGTGTTCCTCGCCCAACGCACGCCGCTGCTGCGCACCCTGGCGAGAATGGTGAAGAACCCCAGCATCGCCGAAGAACTGGTCCAGGAGACCTACCTGCGGGTCGCCCGCACCCTGCGCGAACGCCCGGTGGAGCACCTGGAGCCGTTCCTCTTCCAGACCGGCCGCAACCTCGCCCTGGACCACCTGCGCCACCTGCGCATGCAGGCACGCACCCTGCTCGACGACGTGCCCGACGACGTGCTGCAGGCGGTGCCCTCCAGCCAGCCCTCGGCCGAGGACGGCCTGCACGCCGAGCAACTGCTGGAGCGCCTCGGCTCTGCCCTGGAACGCCTGACCCCGCGCCAGCAACGGATCTTCGTGCTGAGCCGGCTGCACGGCTGCGGCTACGCGGAAATCGCCGAGCAGCTGGAGGTCTCGGCGAGCACGGTGCAGAAGGAGCTGAAGCTGATCATGGCGATCTGCATCGACGTGCTCGGCCGCCTGGAAGCGCCGGCATGACGGGCTACCCATCGGCCGGCGCAGGCACCACAATAGGCGCCCCCGCCGCGAGGAGCGCCGCGTGACCGCCCCCGAATCCCGCCCGAGCAACGCCATGGACCCGCACCTGGCCGAAGCGCTGGACTGGCTGATCCAGCTCGACGACGCCGATGCCGCTACCCGTGCGCGCTTCGACGCCTGGCTGGCCGCGAGCCCGGAAAACGCCCGCGCGTTCCGCCACGCCAGTACCCTGTGGGATTCGCCGCTGCTCAGCGTCGCCGCCGTGGGCCTGGAAAAGCACGCCGAGCGGGCCGCCACGCGCCAGCGGCGGCGGCGCTGGCGGGGCTTCGCCGCGGCGGCCGGGCTGTTGCTGGCCA
>NZ_JARJLT010000038.1 GCF_029335315.1 Pseudomonas citronellolis | reverse complement strand
CGGGAACCTTACCCAACGGCAAATACAAATTTTTCATATTTGCATTTGGCCAGCTGATAACATTGCCCGCTCGTTTTTCCAGCCTGGATCGCTTCGATGTTCCGCCGTCCGCCCGCCCTGCCCCTCGCCGCCCTGCTCGCCAGCCTGCTCCTGGCCGGTTGCGGCCCCGACGAGCCGAAGGCCGTCGCGGAACCCGGCGAAGCCCTTTCCGGCGGCGGCGCCAGCGTCTACCAGGCCGACCGCAACGCCTACTCCATGCCCTCGGGCAACCTCACGCCCAGCCGCCGGCTGGACTTCGCCGTGGGCAACAGCTTCTTCCGCAACCCCTGGGTGATCGCGCCCTCCACCACCACCGCGCGCGACGGCCTGGGCCCGCTGTACAACACCAACGCCTGCCAGAACTGCCACATCAAGGACGGCCGCGGCCACCCGCCGACCGCCAACGACATCAACGCGGTGTCGATGCTGGTGCGCCTGTCGATTCCCGCCGGGCCGGATGACGCGCGCACCCTGCAACGCCTGGGCGTGGTGCCCGAGCCGGTGTACGGCGGCCAGTTGCAGGACGCGGCCATTCCCGGCGTGGCGCCGGAGGCCCGCGTGCGGGTCGACTACCAGCCGCTCAAGGTGGCGTTCAAGGACGGCACCGAAGTCGAGCTGCGCAAGCCGACGCTGCGCCTGACCGAACTGGGCTACGGCCCGATGCACCCAGGCACCCTGTTCTCCGCCCGCGTCGCCCCGCCGATGATCGGCCTGGGCCTGCTCGAAGCCATCCCCGAGGCGGCCATCCTGGCCAACGCCGACCCCGAGGACCGCGACGGCGATGGCGTTCGCGGCCGCCCCAACCGGGTCTGGGACGACGCCCGCCAGCAGACCGCGCTCGGCCGCTTCGGCTGGAAGGCCGGGCAGCCCGACGTGGCGCAGCAGAACGCCCACGCCTTCTCCGGCGACATGGGCCTGACCACCCACCTGCTGCCCAGCGACGACTGCAGCGCAGCCCAGGTCGCCTGCCGCCAGGCCATCGACGGCGGCCAGCCGGAAGTCAGCCAGCGCATCTTCGACCAGGTCGCCTTCTACGCGCGCAATCTGGCGGTGCCGGCGCGGCGCAAGGTCGACGACCCGCAGGTCCTGGCCGGCAAGGCGCTGTTCCACGAAGCCGGCTGCGCCAGCTGCCACACCCCGAAGTTCACCACCGGGCCCGACGCCGCCGAGCCGGAGCTGGCCAACCAGGTCATCCGTCCGTACAGCGACTTGCTGCTACATGACATGGGCGACGGACTCGCGGACAATCGCCCCGAATTTCTCGCCAGCGGGCGCGACTGGCGCACCCCGCCGCTGTGGGGCATCGGCCTGACCGAGACGGTCAACGGCCACACCCAGTTCCTCCACGACGGGCGCGCGCGCAACCTGCTGGAAGCCGTGCTCTGGCACGGCGGCGAGGCCGAAGCGGCCCGGCAGCGCGTGCTCGCCTTCGACACCGTGCAGCGCCAAGCCTTGCTGGACTTCCTGAATTCACTCTAAGGAGCCGAACATGTTCCGCCCCCGACTACTGCTCACCAGCCTCGCCATCGCCCTGGGCGCCTGCTCGCCGCAGGACCCGCAGGCGACCACCAGCGCCACGCTGGCGCAGCAGGTGATTCTGCCGGCCTACGGCCGCTGGGTCGACGCCGACCGCGCCCTGGCCGCCAGCTCCCTGGCCTTCTGCCAGGGCAAGGAAGACCTGGCCCGCGCCCGCGCCGACTTCGTCGCCGCGCAGAAGGCCTGGGCCGAACTGCAGCCGCTGCTGATCGGCCCGCTGGCCGAAGGCAACCGCGCCTGGCAGATCCAGTTCTACCCGGACAAGAAGAACCTGGTGGCGCGCCAGGTCGAGCAGCTGCTCGACGGCGGCGCGCAGATCACCCCGGCCGCGCTGGCCAAGTCCAGCGTCGTGGTGCAGGGCCTGACCGCCTACGAGTACATCCTCTTCGACGCCAAGGTCGACCTCGCCGACGCCACCGCCAAGGCGCGCTACTGCCCGCTGCTGGAAGCCATCGGCGAGCACCAGCAGGCTCTGGCCCAGGACATCCTGGCGCGCTGGAAGGCCGACAACGGCATGCTCGCGCAGATGAGCAAGTTCCCCAACGAGCGCTACGCCGACGCCCACGAGGCGATCGCCGAGATGCTCCGCGTGCAGGTCACCGGCCTGGACATGCTGAAGAAGAAGCTCGGCACCCCGCTGGGCCGCCAGAGCAAGGGCATCCCGCAGCCGTTCCAGGCCGAGAACTGGCGCAGCGACGCCTCCCTGGCGAGCCTGGAAGCCAGCCTGAACGGCGCCGAGGCGCTGTGGAAAGGCACCGACGGCAAGGGCCTGCGCGCCCTGCTGCCGAGCGAGCAGAAGGAGCTGGCCGGCAAGATCGACGCCGCCTACGCCGACGTCCACGGCAAGTTCGCCGCGCTCAAGCAGCCCATGGGTCAACTGCTCAAGGACGACGCCGGGGTCAAGCAGCTCAACGAGCTGTACGACAGCCTGAACGTCGTGCATCGCCTGCACGAAGGCGACCTGGCGAAAGCGCTGGGCGTGCAACTGGGCTTCAACGCCAACGACGGCGACTGACCCGAGCGAGGTGCATACCATGCTGCGACGTCACGTGATCGGCCTGGGCAGCCTGCTGCTCGGCGCCCTCTCCTTCGGCGGCTGGACGCTGTCGCGCAAGGGCAAGGAGCTCCTGCTGCTGTCCGCCCGCGACGACGCGGATGGCAAGCACTACGCGGTGGGCTACCGCCTGGACGGCAGCTGCGTGTTCGCCACCGAGGTGGGCCTGCGCTGCCACGCCATCGTCCAGCACCCGACGCTGCCGCTGGCGCTGTTCGTGGCCCGCCGCCCGGGGCGCCAGAGCTACCTGGTGAGCCTGGAGGACGGGCGCCTGCTGCAGACCCTCGACGCGCAGCCCGACCGCCACTTCTACGGCCACGGCGTGTTCCACAAGGACGGCGAGTGGCTCTACGCCACCGAGAACGACACCACCGATCCCGGCCGCGGCCTGCTCGGCGTCTACCGCTTCGACGGCGAGAAGCTGCTGCACAGTGGCGAAGTGCCGACCCACGGCCTGGGCCCCCACGAGGTGGCCTGGCTGCCCGACGGCGAGACCCTGGTGGTGGCCAACGGCGGTATCCGCACCGAAGCGGAGAGCCGGGTGGAGATGAACCTCGACGCCATGGAGCCGAGCCTGGTGCTGATGCGCCGCGACGGCGCGCTGGTCTCCAAGGAAACCCTGGCGCAGCAGATGAACAGCGTGCGCCACCTGGCCATCGCCGCCGACGGCACCATCGTCGCCTGCCAGCAGTACATGGGCGACGCCCATGAGCGCGCCGACCTGCTCGCGATCAAGCGCCCGGGCCAGGACTTCCAGCCCTTCCCGCTGGCCGACGAGCAGCGCCAGGCCATGCTCCAGTACACCGCCAGCGTGGCGGTGCACGACGAACTGCGCCTGGTGGCGCTGACCGCGCCGCGTGGCAACCGTTTCTTCATCTGGGACCTGGACAGCGGCGCCCTGCGCCTGGACGCGCCGCTGCCCGACTGCGCCGGCGTCGGCGCGGTGAAGGACGGCTTCGTGGTCACCTCCGGCCAGGGCCGCTGCCGTGTCTACGACTGCCGCGCGCAGGCGATCTCCATGCAGGCCCTGCAACTGCCCCCGGCCTTCTGGGACAACCATCTGCACCTGGCGTCCTGAATTCACGCCGGCTATCCACGCCAGCGTCATCCAGGCCCGCGACAATACTCCCGCCGCTCGTCCGTCGCCGCTCATGAAGCGGCGCGGGCGGCCGATTCCTGTTACGACCGATACCCACTCCGCGTCCACGAGGCGTTCCCACGATGTTCCGAACCTCCCTGCGCATGCAGATTCTCTCTCTGCTGGGCGGCAGCCTGCTGCTCGTCCTGCTGGTGGCCCTGGCCTGCTTCCAGTTCCTTTCCGGCGGCATCGGCGCCTACCAGCGTCTGCTCGACGGCCCGCTGCAATCCTCGCAACTGGTGGACCAGGCCAACCTGGCCTTCAAGGTCCAGGTGCAGGAATGGAAGAACGTGCTGCTGCGCGGCCAGACCCCGGCCGACCTGCAGAAATACTGGGGCCAGTTCGAGGACCAGGAACGCAACGTCCAGGACATCCTCCAGCGTCTGCAGCAACAGGCCGCCAGCGACCCGGCGCTGAGCCAGCAGGTCGCCCGCCTGCGCGACGAACACCGTCAGCTCGGCCAGGCCTACCGCAAGGGCCGCGACGCCTACCTGGCCGCCGGCAGCGAGCCGCGCGCCGGCGACGCCGCGGTCAAGGGCATCGACCGCGCCGCCAGCGAGCAGATGGCCGCGCTGGTCGGCAGCCTGCACCGCAGCAGCCAGGAACAATCGCGCAGTATCGCCGCAGAAGCGCAACGTACCGTCGTGGTCGGCAGCCTGGTGCTGGTGCTCGCCGGCGTGCTGCTCGGCCTGCTCAGCCTGTGGCTGGTCAACCGCAACCTGATCGGGCCGATCTCGCGGCTGATCGAACACATCGCCCAGCTCGCCCAGGGCAACTTCGGCGAGCGCGTCGACGCCAGCCGCCAGGACGAACTGGGCCGCCTGGCCCGCGCGGCGAACACCCTGCGCGACTTCCTCGCCGACACCTTCAACCGCCTCAAGCGCAGCACCAACGAACTGGACAGCGCCAGCGGCGAACTGAACGCCATCGCCACGCTGATGGCCGAAGGCACCCGCGAGCAGTTCTCGCGCACCGACCAGGTGGCCACGGCGATGCACGAGATGTCCGCCACCGCCCAGGAAGTCGCGCGCCACGCCGCCGACGCCGCGCACGCGGCCGACGACGCCGACCACCACGCCCAGGCCGGCGAGCAGGTCATGCAGTCGACCATCGACACCATCACCCGGGTCAGCACCGAGATCGCCAGCACCGCCGACGTCATCCGCCGCCTGGAGGCCGACAGCGGGCGCATCGGCAAGGTTCTCGAAGTGATCCGCGGCATCGCCGAGCAGACCAACCTGCTGGCGCTCAACGCCGCCATCGAGGCCGCCCGCGCCGGCGAGCAGGGCCGCGGCTTCGCCGTGGTCGCCGACGAGGTGCGCACGCTGGCCCAGCGCACCGCTGAGTCCACCGCCGAGATCCACCAGATCATCGACACCGTGCAGACCGGCGCGATCAACGCCGTGCGCGCCATCCAGGACGGCCAGACCCGCAGCGAGGAAGGCCTGGAGCAGGTGACCCAGGCCGGCAGCATGCTGCAGAACATCACCCAGGCGGTGGAAGCCATCCGCGACATGAATCGGCAGATCGCCACCGCCGCCGAGGAGCAGACCTCGGTGGCCGAGGATATCTCGCGCAACCTCACCGAAATCACCGCCATCGGCGCCACCAACGAAGAAAACGTGCAACGCACGCAGAAGGCCAGCCAGCGCCTGCACGGCCTGTCCGGCGAGCTCAGCGACGTGACCCACCGCCTGGGCGCCTGACCCCGGCCCGCCACAGGGACGTGGCGCCCTCCCCGCGATGAGCGCGCGAGGCCCGCTCTAACCCGATACTTCGCGACCGCTTCGCCGACGATGCGCAATCTCTTGCAACTCAGGCGCTTTGACGCGCCGGCCGTCTGCGTCTAATGTGCGCACTTCCGCCTCGCAACGAGGCGGTCCCGAAAGGCTCCGGGAATCGAAGCAGTCCCGCGCACGCAGGGTCGGCCGACCAGGAAGGGCCCCTCGCGGCGCCGAGCCGCCAGGCATTCACCAAGGAACAGGAACATGTTGCGCCGCATGCTGATCATGCTCGGCGCGGTCGCCGTCATAGTCGCGGTGCTCGCCGGCTCGAAATACCTCTCCATCCAGAAGCAGATCGCCCAGTTCAGCGCGCCGCGCCCGCCGGTCAGCGTCACCGCGGCGAAGGCCGAGGAACTCACCTGGCACAGCCGCCTGCCGGCCATCGGCACGCTGCGCGCCAACCAGGGCGTGGTGCTCACCGCCGAAGCCTCGGGCACCGTACGCGAAGTGCTGTTCCAGTCCGGCGAGAAGGTGCGCGTGGGCCAGCCCATCGTGCAGCTGGAAAGCGACGTCGAAACCGCCACCCTGCACACCGCCGAGGCCGACTTCGGCCTGGCCCAGGTGGAGTTCGAGCGCGGCCGCAGCCTGGTCGGCCGCCAGGCCATCTCCAAGAGCGAATACGACCGCCTGGCCGCGCAGCTGCAACGCTCCAGCGCCACGGTCGCGCAACTCAAGGCGGCGCTGGCGAAGAAACGCCTGCTGGCGCCCTTCGGCGGCACCATCGGCATCCGCCAGGTGGACGTCGGCGACTACGTCTCGCCGGGCACCCCGGTGGCCACCCTGCAGGACCTGTCGACGCTGCTGGTGGACTTCTTCCTGCCGGAACAGGACTTCCCGCGCCTGAAGGTCGGGCAGAGCGTGCTGGTCACCGTCGCCGCCTACCCCGGCCAGGTGTTCGAAGCGCGCATCCAGGCGCTGAACCCGCGGGTCGACAACGAGACGCGCAACCTGCAGGTACGCGCCGGCATGGCCAACCCCGACGGCAAGCTGCTGCCGGGGATGTTCGCCAACCTGGAAGTGCAGCTGCCGGATTCCGCGCAGCGCGTGGTGGTGCCGGAAACCTCGGTGGCCTTCACCCTGTACGGCAACTCGGTGTACGTGGTGGCCCCGAAACAGGACAAGGACGGCAAGCCGCAGGCCGACGCCAAGGGCGAGCCGCAGCTGGCCGTGGAGCGCCGCTTCGTCAAGGTCGGCGAGCGCCGCGAAGGCAAGGTGGTGATCCTCGACGGCCTGAAGGCCGGCGAACAGGTGGTGACCAGCGGCCAGCTCAAGCTGGACAACGGCACCCCGGTGGCCATCGTCGACGACGTACGCTGACCGGCAAGCGCAGCACGAGGGCGGCCCGCGCGGCCGCCGAACCCCGCCCGGCCACGGCCGCGCGGGCGCAATGACAAAGGACTGGAACCATGGCCTTTACCGATCCCTTCATCCGCCGCCCGGTACTGGCGACGGTGGTCAGCCTGCTGATCGTCCTGCTCGGCATGCAGGCCTTCAGCCGCCTGGTGATCCGCGAATACCCGCAGATGGAAAACGCGCTGATCACCGTCACCACCTTCTATGCCGGCGCCAACGCCGAGACCATCCAGGGCTACATCACCCAGCCGCTGCAGCAGAGCCTGGCCAGCGCCGAGGGCATCGACTACATGACCTCGGTGAGCCGGCAGAACTACTCGGTAATCTCGATCTACGCGCACATCGGCGCCAACACCGACCGTTTGGTAACGGAGCTGCTGTCGAAGATCGGCGAGGTGAAGACCCAGCTGCCGCCCGACGCCGAAGACCCGGTGCTGGACAAGGAAGCCGCCGACGCCTCGGCGCTGATGTACATCAGCTTCTTCAGCGAGCAGATGGACAACCCGCAGATCACCGATTACCTGTCGCGGGTGATCCAGCCCAAGCTCGCCACCCTGCCGGGCATCGCCGAGGCGGAGATCCTCGGCAACCAGGTATTCGCCATGCGCCTGTGGCTGGACCCGGTGAAGATGGCCGCCTACGGCATCACCGCCAGCGACATCGACGACGCCGTGCGCAAGTACAACTTCCTCTCCGCCGCCGGCGAGGTGAAGGGCGAGCTGGTGGTCACCAGCGTCAACGCCGCCACCGACCTGAAGTCGCCGGAAGCCTTCGCCGCCATCCCGCTGAAGACCCTGGGCGATCGCCGCGTGCTGATGAGCGACGTGGCGCGGGTGGAACTGGGCGCGGCCAGCTACGACGCGGTCAGCTCGTTCAACGGCATCCCCTCGGTGTACATCGGCATCAAGGGCACCCCCAGCTCGAACCCGCTGGACGTGATCAAGGAAGTGCGGGCGAAGATGCCCGAGCTGGAAGAACAGCTGCCGCCGAACCTCAAGGTGTCCATCGCCTACGACGCCACGCGCTTCATCCAGGCCTCCATCGACGAGGTGGTGAAGACCCTCGGCGAGGCCATCCTCATCGTCATAGTGGTGGTGTTCCTGTTCCTCGGCGCGTTCCGCTCGGTGCTGATCCCGGTGGTGACCATCCCGCTGTCGATGATCGGCGTGCTGTTCTTCATGCAGCTGATGGGCTACTCGATCAACCTGCTGACGCTGCTGGCGATGGTCCTGGCCATCGGCCTGGTGGTGGACGACGCCATCGTGGTGGTGGAGAACATCCACCGCCACATCGAGGAGGGCAAGTCGCCGTACCAGGGCGCCATCGAGGGCGCGCGGGAGATCGCCGTGCCGGTGGTCACCATGACCATCACCCTGGCCGCGGTGTACGCCCCCATCGGCTTCCTCAGCGGCCTGACCGGCGCGCTGTTCAAGGAGTTCGCCTTCACCCTGGCCGGCGCGGTGATCATCTCCGGCATAGTCGCGCTGACCCTGTCGCCGATGATGTGCTCGCGCCTGCTGCGCCACGACGAGAACCCCAGCGGCCTGGCGCATCGCCTGGACCTGATCTTCGAGGCGCTGAAGCGCCGCTACCAGCGCGCGCTCCACGCCACCCTGGACAGCCGTCCGGTGGTGCTGGTGTTCGGCGCGCTGGTGCTGGCGATCATCCCGCTGCTGCTGATGTTCACCCACAAGGAACTGGCGCCGGAGGAAGACCAGGGCATCGTCTTCCTCATGGCCAACGCGCCGCAGACCGCCAACCTCGACTACCTGAACAAGTACACCAGCGAGTACGAGCGCATCTTCCGCAGCTTCCCCGAGTACTACTCGGCGTTCCAGATCAACGGCTACAACGGCGTGCAGTCCGGCATCGGCGGCATGCTGCTCAAGCCCTGGGACGAGCGCCAGCGCAGCCAGATGGACCTGCTCCACGCGGTGCAGGCGGAGCTGGACAAGATTCCCGGCCTGCAGATCTTCGGCTTCAACCTGCCGTCGCTGCCGGGCACCGGCGAAGGCCTGCCGTTCCAGTTCGTGATCAACACCGCCGCCGACTACCAGTCGCTGCTGCAGGTGGCCGAGCGGGTCAAGAAGCACGCCGAGGAGTCCGGCAAGTTCGCCTTCCTCGACCTCGACCTGGCCTTCGACAAGCCGGAACTGGTGGTCGACATCGACCGCGCCAAGGCCGCGCAGATGGGCGTGTCCATGCAGGACCTCGGGGTGACCCTGGCCAGCCTGCTGGGCGAGGGCGAGATCAATCGCTTCACCATCGACGGGCGCAGCTACAAGGTGATCGCCCAGGTCGAGCGACGCTTCCGCGAGAACCCCGACTGGCTGGGCAGCTACTACGTGAAGAACACCCGCGGCGACCTGCTGCCGCTGTCCACCGTGGTGACCCTGCACGAGCGCGCGCGGCCACGCCAGCTCAACCAGTTCCAGCAGCTGAACTCGGCGATCATCTCCGGCATGCCGCTGGTGAGCATGGGCGACGCCATCGACACCGTGAAGCAACTCGCCGAGGAAGAATCGCCGCGCGGCTTCGCCTTCGACTACGCCGGCGCCTCGCGGCAGTTCGTGCAGGAGGGCAACGCCCTGCTGCTGACCTTCGGCCTGGCCCTGGCGGTGATCTTCCTGGTGCTGGCGGCGCAGTTCGAGAGCTTCCGTGACCCGCTGGTGATCATGGTCACGGTGCCGCTGTCGATCTGCGGCGCGCTGGTGCCGCTGTTCCTCGGCCTGTCGAGCCTGAACATCTACACCCAGGTGGGCCTGGTGACGCTGATCGGGCTGATCAGCAAGCACGGCATCCTCATCGTCGAGTTCGCCAACCAGCTGCGCCACGAGCGCGGCCTGTCGGTGCGCGAGGCGGTGGAGGAAGCCGCGGCCATCCGCCTGCGTCCGGTGCTGATGACCACCGCGGCCATGGTCCTGGGCGTGATCCCGCTGCTGATGGCCAGCGGCGCCGGCGCGGTGAGCCGCTTCGACATCGGCATCGTGATCGCCACCGGCATGAGCGTGGGCACCCTGTTCACCCTGTTCGTGCTGCCTTGCGTGTACACGCTGGTGGCGAAGAAAGACCTGTCGCCAGCGGCCGAACCGAGCCCGGCGCACTGAACGGAAAAGCCCCGCCGATGCGGGGCTTTTTTCATGTTCCAGGTCACGCGGCGGACGCGCCGGGATGCCACTCAGGCACCCCTTTCGACCGCTCGCGGCTTTGTGTAGCGCTCGATACATAGGCTAAACACGCCCAATACATCCCTAGGCTATCCCTGCGCGGACATCGCGGGACCACTCCGGTTCCCCGCCCTTCTTCGCTGGAATCCGCCATGCCGGGAAAAGCCGCCAGTCCAGGCTTCACCCTCGTCGAACTGATGGTCACCATCGCCGTGCTGGCGATCCTGGCGAGCATCGCCACGCCCATGTTCGGCAGCCTGATCCAGAAGAACAAGCTGGATGCCGCCAGCGGCGAGCTCACCCACCTGCTGCAGTACGCGCGCACCGAGGCGGTGACCCGCGGGGTGAGCGTCACCGTGAAGACCAGCGACAGCAACTGGGTCGGCGCCGTCAGCGTCGCCACCAGCAGCGAGACGCTGCGCCAGTACGGCAGCGAAGGCATCAACGGCGCCAGCGGCGTCAGCGCCAGCGGCACCGCCACCAGCCTGACCTTCCGCCCCTCCGGCACCCTCAGCGGCAGCGCCATCAGCATCACCCTCTGTACCCTCGATGGCGGCAGCAGCGGGCGCGTGCTGAGCGTGTCCGGCAGCGGCCTCATCAGCAGCACCAGCAAGGAGTGTTGAGCGTGAACGGCCAACGCGGATTCACCCTGCTCGAAGTCCTGGTCAGCCTGCTCCTGGTGAGCGTCGGCGCCCTGGGCATGGCGGCGCTGCAGGCCAAGAGCCTGCGCTACACCCAGGATGCGGTGCAGCGCAACGGCGCCATCCTGCTGGCCAACCAGTTGCTGGAGCAGATGCGCAGCAACCCCAAGGGCGCCCTGACCTCCAACAAGTTCACCATCGGCTCCGGCTACTACAAGGCCGCCGGCAGCGCCTTCGCCAGCACGTCGCGCACCGACTGCAGCACCCGCAGCCGCGGCGCCGGCGGCAGCGACGTGGCCAGCGCCGACCTCGCCTGCTGGGTGCAGTCGGTGAAGGCCACGCTGCCGGTCACCAGCGCGATCCTCGCCAGCGACTTCACCATCTGCCCGAGCCAGGCCGACGGCAGCTGCACCGACACCGCCAGCTCGGCGGTACTGATCCGGATCGCCTGGCAGGACCCCACCGGCCAGTGCGACGACAACCTCTGCACCTACAGCCTGCGCGGCGAACTATGAGGCCCGGCATGCCCACTCCCTACCGCCGCCAGCGCGGCCTGTCCCTGGTCGAGCTGATGGTCGCCCTGGTCATCGGCAGCCTGCTGATCCTCGGCGCCACCCAGCTGTACCTCAACAACAAGGCGCATTTCCGCTTCCAGCAGGGCCAACTGGTCAACCAGGAAAACGGCCGCTACGCGTTCCTGCTGCTCGACCAGCAACTGGCCCGCACCGGCTACCGCTACCTGCCCCAGGACAGCCTGGAGAGCGCCTTCCCGTCCCTGGGCAGCAGCAACGGCTGCCCGGCCTTCAGCGCCGGCCAGACCTTCCAGCTGACCAGCGACGGTAATGGCATCTGCCTGCGCTACCAGGGCGCCAGCGACGAGACGACCCAGTCCAGCGGCTCCACCGGCGTGCGCGACCAGTACGATTGCCAGGGCAACTTCATTCCCCGCGGCGCCAGCATCCTCACCCGTATCAGCTATGTCGCCGGCAGCACGCCGGACACCGGCAGCCTGACCTGCAGCGCCCAGGGCGCCACGGCGCAGACGCTGATCACCGGCCTCGCCGGCTTCGTCTTCTTCCCCCTGCCCGCGAAGACCGAGGCCACCCTGTCGGCCAGCTACGCCGCGCTGCTGGCCAGCGGCGCGGTGAATCGCGGCGGCATGGCCAGCGACGTCGCCAGCCGCTGGAAGACCTTCACCGGCAAGACCCTCAGCGAAGACACCAGCTACGCCTACCAGATCGCCCAGGGCAGCGTGATGTTCAGGAACCTGATGCCATGACCCCACGCCACACCGCACGCCGCCAGGCCGGCGCCACCTTGATCATCGCCCTGGTGATGCTGCTGCTCGGCACCCTCATCGCCCTCAGCAGCATTCGCGGCACCACCCTGGAAACCCGCATCATCGGCAACCTCAGCGAGCAGCAGCACGCGCGCAACGCCGCCGAATCGGCGTTGCGCGAGGGGGAGCGGCGCCTGCAGGCCCAGGGCAGCCTGGACATAGGCGCGGCGAACTGCACCACCAGCGTCGCCAGCCACGCCAACCTGTGCATCCTCTCGGTCGACAAGTACGCGAACAACGCCGACGCCAGCAGTGACTGGTGGGGCAACGACAGCACCGCGATCGACTACCTGGGCATGGACGGCAGCACCCAGTTCGACCCGGTACCGCGCTGGAACACCGCCTACATCGCCTTCGATCCACCGGACTCCCACGGCAACGTCGAGATCACCGACCCCGACGAACGCTCCGATGGCCGCGGCCCGCACTACTACCGGGTCAGCGCGGCCGCCCAGGCCGATGGCAAGCGCCTGATCAGCGTGTTGCAGACCGTCACCATTCGCCGCTACTACTGAGGAGGGTGCCCCTTGTCATCCCGCCACCGCATCAGCCCCTGGCTTCACGGCCTCCTCGGCGCGGCGCTGCTCGCCGCCTCCGCCCTGGCCACGGCGTCCACGCTCACCCTCGGCCAGCAACCGCTGTTCCTCACCGAGGGCGTGGCGCCGAACATCTTCGTCACCCTCGACAACTCGGGGAGCATGGAATACGGCTACACCCCGGACGGCATCAGCAGCTACCGCACGACCCGGCGCGCCAAGTCGTCGACCTTCAACGGCACCTACTACAACCCGTTGGTGACCTACAGCGCGCCCTACAGTGTCAGCTACACCAGCAGCACCCTGACCGTCACCCAGCTCAGCACCAGCTTCACCGCCGCCTACGTCAACGGCTTCAAGACCAGCAAGGGCACGCTCAACCTGTCCACCGGCTACAAGGTGTCCTGGAACTACGACCCCTCCACCACCCTGGGCAGCACCTACGGCAGCAACGGCCTGGCGGAGAACCCCTCGGCGGACTTCGGCGCCAGCACTACCACCTCGAGCAGCACCGGCAGCGCGACGGTGACGACCGGCGTCACCTACAGCACCAACGCCAGCAGTTGCCCCTCGTCGATCAGCAACACCAGCAGCACCAGCACCGGCACGCCCACCACCAGCACCAGCGCGTCGACCGGCGGCACGGTCACCAGCACCCCCAGCACCACGACCGTCACCAGCTATTCCAACATCAGTTGCACCAAGAGCGGCAGCAAGTACACGGTCAAGGTCACCACCACCGCGACACCGACCACCACCACCACGGTCAAGACCACCGACATGACCAAGAGTGCGGTGCCGGCCTACTACTACCTGTACAACACCGCGCTCAGCGGCTGCACCTCGGTGACCACCGATGACAACTGCTACAAGCTGGTCACCGTCTCCAGCACCTCGGGCACCAACGGTACGGACGAGCGGCAGAACTTCGCCAACTGGTACAGCTACTACCGCATCCGCGCCCTGGCCTCGCAGTCCTCGGCGAACATCGCCCTGGTGAACCTGTCGGACAACACCCGCCTGGCCTGGCAGACCCTGGCGGTGTCCGACAGCTGCACCCTGAACAACACCACCTGCAAGGGCATCGACAGCTCCGGCTACGACACCCGCTTGCGCAACTTCTCCGGGCAGCACCGCGCCGACTTCTTCAAGTGGCTGGCGGACATCCCCTATGGCGGCGGCACCCCGCTGCGGACCGCGCTGACCCGGGTCGGCTCTTTCCTGCAGACCACCGGTGTCAACGGCCCCTACGCCTACTCGCTGGGCAGCACGGCCAGCCCGGAATACGCCTGCCGGCCCAGCTACCACATGATGGTCACCGACGGCCTGTGGAACAACGACTCCTACTCCGGGATCGAATACGACAACGCCACCCAGACCCTGCCCGACAAGATCAGCTACTCGCCGATGGCGCCCTACAAGGACAGCACCGGCAACACCCTGGCCGACATCGCGTTCAAGTACTGGGCCACCGACGCGCGCAGCGACATCGACAACGACGTCCCGGCCTACACCGCGGTCTCCAGCACCAACGCCACGACCCAGTACTGGAACCCGAAGAACGACCCGGCCACCTGGCAGCACCTGGTCAACTACTTCGTCGGCATCGGCCTGGGCCAGTCGTTGACCAACCCGGCCTGGGGCGGCGACACCTTCTCCGGCGACTACAGCAAGCTGGCCGCCGGCACTCTGAGCTGGCCGGCGGCGTCATCGGACAGCGCCAACAACGTCTACGACCTGTGGCACGCGGCGATCAACTCGCGCGGTGAATTCTTCAGCGCCGACAGCCCCGACCAGTTGCTCTCGGCGATGCAGAACATCGTCACACGGATTTCCGAGCGCGAGGACTCCGGGGCCAGCCCGGCGCTGATGAGCTCGCCCCTGCTCAACGCCGACAACAGCAGCGACAGCACCCTCTACAGCTACACGCCGAAGTTCAACAGCGCGGACTGGAGCGGCGACCTGATCAAGTACCTGCAGAACACCAGCGCCGGCACCCAGAGCCAGGTCTGGAGCGCCAAGTCGCTGCTCGACGCCACCTACTCCAGCGGCAACAGCGTCTTCTCCAGCCGCGTGGTGAAAATGGCCGACGGCACCAGCACGAGTACCAGCAAGCTCAAGGACTTCACCTGGGCCAACCTCAGCAGCGCCCAGCAGACCAGCCTGAACCTGACCCTGGCGGCGACCGTCGACAGCCTCGGCTCCAAGCGCGTGGACTTCCTGCGCGGCGACCGCAGCAACGAAGGCTCGACCTTCCGCACCCGCAGCAGCGTGCTGGGCGACATCATCGACTCGGCGCCAGTGCTGGTCGGCGCGCCGAGCCGCCTGGCCTCGCTGATGAACGCCACCGTCAGCAGCACCGACACCTCCTACACCACCTTCAAGAGCACCTGGGCCGCGCGCGCCACGCGTATCTACGTCGGCGCCAACGACGGCATGCTGCACGCCTTCGACGGCGACGGTAAGGAAGTCTTCACCTACATTCCCAGCGCGGTGATCGGCAACCTCTACAAGCTCACCGACGCCAGCTACACCAGCAAGACCCACCAGTACTACGTCGACGGCTCGCCGGTGACCGCCGACGTCTACTACGACAACGCCTGGCACACCGTGCTGGTCGGCACCCTGCGCGGCGGCGGCCGGGCGCTGTTCGCCCTGGACATCACCGACCCGGGCAACATCAAGCTGCTCTGGGAGAAGAGCTACAGCGACAGCGACTACAGCGAACTGGGCTTCACCTACTCGCGGCCGACCATCAGCCTGCTGCACAACGGCACCTGGTCGGTGATCCTCGGCAACGGCTACAACGGCACCAACGACAAGGCCGTGCTGTACCTGATGAACATCAAGGACGGCAGCCTGATCAAGGCGCTGACGGTCAGCGACGGCAAGACCACCGCCAACGGCCTGGCCACGCCGCGCGCGGCCGACATCAACGGAGACCTGGTCACCGACTACGTCTACGCCGGCGACCTCCACGGCAACCTCTGGCGCTTCGACCTGATCAGCCCCGGCAGCCTCACCGCCAGCACCACCGCGAGCAACTTCAAGGTGGCCTTCAACGGCACGCCGCTGTACACCGCGACGACCTCGACCGGCCAGGTGCAACCGATCACCAGCGCGCCCTACCTGGTCAAGCACACCTCCGGCACCGGCTACCTCGTCGAGTTCGGCACCGGCAAGTACATCGAGACCGACGATGCCGACCCCAACACCAGCACCACCATGAGCCTGTACGGTATCTGGGACCTGCAGACCGCCGGGCAGAGCGTCAGCAGCACGCCGACGCTGAGCCGCAGCAAGCTGCAGCAGCAGACCATGAAGGAGAGCTCGACCACCACCTCCTTCGACAACAACGGCACGGCGGTCACCCAGACCGTGCGCACGGTCAGCGACACCGCGGTCACCTGGTACGACAGCAATGGCAATGTCTCCAGCTACGGCTGGTACCTGGACCTGCCGGCGACCGGCGAGATGGTGGTGAACAACCTCTACGTCACCGCCGGCGTGCTGATCGCCAGCACCCTGACACCCAACGAGGATCCCTGCGCCGATGGCGTGACCACCTGGCTGATGACCCTCGACCCCTACACCGGCGGCGCCACCGACTTCGCCACCATCGACCTGAACAACGACGGCGTGGTGGATGACAACGACCGCTACAACGGCAGCAGCGTCTCGGGCTTCCAGATGACCGGCCTGAAGGGCGGCTTCACGGTGAGCGCCAGCAGCAGCTCGAGCAACGATCCGGTCGCCTGCGGCAGCGATGGCTGCGTGAGCATCGGCACCGATGCGTCCCAGTCCGGCCGGCAGAACTGGCGCAATATCCTGGAGCAGGAATGAACACGAACAGACGACAGCAGGGCTTCACGCTCATCGAGATGATGGTGGTCGTGGTGATCCTCGGGATCCTCGCCGCCATCGCCTTCCCCAACTACCAGGAGTACGTCCTGCGCGGCAAGCGCGCGGAGGGCCAGGCGCTGCTCAACGAGGCGGCGGCCCACGAGGAGCGCTGGTACAGCCTCAATCCCGGTTCGGGCTACATCACCAGCCAGTCGTCGGTCGCCAGCCTGGCGCTGAACCACACCACGGGCACCAGCGTCACGTCCGACACCGGCCTGTACAACCTCACGGTCGGCACCAGCGGCAGCGACGGTGGCTACACCCTCACCGCCACGCCGACCTTCAGCGACAGCAAATGCAGCCTGCTGACCCTGACCGCGCAAGGCGTCAGGGGCAACAGCGGCACCGGCAGCACCAGCGACTGCTGGCGCTGACCACGCGCCTCAGGCGGGCTGCCGTTGCATGCCGCCGCGGCCCTGCTCGGCGTCGCGGCGCAGGCTCCAGTTCTGCAGGTGCTCGCGGCTCTGCCGGTAGGGCTTCAGGCCCATGCCCAGCAGCACCACGCCGCCGAGCAGGGCCAGGCCGGTGACGATCAGCAGCGAGTAGCGCAGGGCCAGGTCGTCGTGGAACACGAAGTCGGTGACCAGCGCCACCGCCGTGGGGCCGACGCCCAGGCCGAACAGGGTGACCACGAACAGGTAGATGGCCGAGGCCTGGCCGCGCATCGAGTTGGGCATGATCTCCTGGATCGCCGCCGGCGCCACGCCGAAGGGCATGCTCAGGCAGAACACCATGGGCGCCATCAGCGCGGCGACCAGGTTGGCGTTGTCCAGCAACGGGTAGAGCAGCGCCAGGGGCAGGGCCAGGCAGGCCGCCAGCAGGCCGACGCGCATGTTGGCGTCGGTCTTGCCGCGCTTGGCCCAGTGGTCGGCCAGGCGCCCGCCGAAGACGATGCCCAGGCAGCCGAACACCGCCACGATGCTGCCGTACACCACGCCGACGTGGCCGGCGTCCCAGCCATAGGTGCGGACGAAGAAGGTCGGCACCCAGGCGCCGGCGCCGTAGCTGGCGAAGGAGATGCAGGCGAAGCCGAAGTTGTGGCAGATCACCGTCTTGCGGTTGGCCCGCAGGTAGGCGCCGACTTCACGCATCGGCACTTCGACGCCAGCCCCCACGCCGTGGCGCTGGGGTTCCTTCACCGCCAGCATGAGCAGGGTGAAGAGCACCCCGGCGGCGCCGAGGATGAGGAAGATCAGCTGCCATGGGCGCACTTCGCCGAGCACCGGCAGCAGCACGTCGCCCTGGGCCGAGGCGAACTTGATCACCAGCCCGCCGAGCAGGAAGGCCAGCCCGGAGCCCAGGTAGATGCCCATGGAATAGACGCTGATGGCGGTGGCGCGGCGCTGCGCCGGGAAGCTGTCGGCGATCAGCGAATAGGCCGCCGGCGACAGCGCCGCCTCACCGACGCCGACGCCGACGCGGAACAGCAGGAACTGCCAGTACTGGCGAGCCAGGCCGCAGGCCGCGGTCATGGCGCTCCAGATCAGCACGCCGACGGTGATCAGCCCGCGCCGGCTGCGGCTGTCGGCCATGCGCCCGAGGGGGATGCCGCAGAGCGTATAGAACAGCGCGAAAGACAAGCCCATCAGCAGGCTCATCTGCGTGTCGCTGATGGCCAGGTCGCGCCGGATCGGCCCGACCAGCAGGTTGAGGATCTGTCGGTCGATGAACGACAGGACGTAGGCGATCATCAGGATCGCCACCGTGGACCAGGCCACGGTACTGGAGGGGTAGCCGTTGTTGTTGTTGTGCATGCCGGACTCCTGAGTCGCCGCCAACGCGGCCAGAGCGATGGGGAGAGGCTGGAGCTTAGGCAAGGTGAATAGCAGCGTGCTCTCACTATCAGGTAGCTGAATGCGAGTGGCGACCTCTGGCTGATGAAGCGGATGGCGGGGAAGGCCTTTCGCAGGAGCGAGAGCCGGCACCTAGGCGGGCGTCAGGCACTCCGGCCCGTCGCAGGCGGGATCGTTGACGATGGTCGCCAGCGCCTGCTCGCGCAGCCCCGGCTGCGGCCGCGCCAGCAAGCTCAGCAGCTTGGGCTGCGGCGCCCCCGCGTCGAGCCAGAGCCCGCGGTCGTCCTCTTCCTGGAGCAGCAGCGGACGGCGCAGGTCGCCGGCGGCGCGGGTCACCAGGGCCAGGCTGAGCCAGGTGTGACCATCCACCGGGTAGGCTTCCCAGATGCCGGCGAAGTAGCTCAGGCCACCGCTCGCGGCCACCCAGTAGGGGCGCTTGCGCACACCGCGCCACTCGTAGAAGCCGTTGGCCGGCACCAGGCAGCGGCGGCGGGCGAAGGCCTCGCGGAACATCGGCTGCTCGTGCAGGGTCTCGGCGCGGGCGTGGGCCGGGGTGCGCGACAGGTCGGTGAGCCAGGCCGGGGTCAGGCCCCAGCGGGCCAGGTCGGCGCGGCGCACGCCAGCCTCCTCGCGCAGCATCAGCAGCTGCGCGCCGGGGGCGAGGTTCCAGTGCGGCGGGTGGTTCTTCGGAAAGCCCGGCAGCTCGGCGAGCTCGCGGGTCCAGCGGAACAGGGCGAAGCGGGCGGTCATCGACGCTCCAGGGCGGCCTCAGCAGAGCAGGATGCCGCTGGCCGGGCCGAACTCGTCGGCCGGGCCGGGCAGCGGTTGCGCGGCATTGTACGCCGCGATCAGGTCGCGCGCCCGTTGTGCGTCCTCGTCGTCGACCCACAGGTGCAGCAGGCCGTGCAGCGGCAATTCGCCGATACCGCCGAGCAGGTGGCGGCCGTGGAGGTGGCAGGCTACGCCCTCGCTGGCCAGCACGCCGGTCAGCAGCTCGGCCTCGGCCAGGTCGGCCGGTTCATAGACTCGTTGCATCAGTCGTCCTCCCGATGGGCCTCCAGCGTCCAGTCGACGCCGTCGGTGTACAGCTGGAACAGGATCGGCCGGCAACACACCGGACAATCCTCATAGTAGCTCTGGTCGCCGGCGGAGAGGTCGAGCACCGCCTCGACCGGCTCGCCGCAATAGGGACATTGGTACGCCTGGGTCTCGAGCATCTGAAGGTTCCCGTGTGACTTCCGTTATACTCCCGCGGTCTTTTTACCCGGCCGCGCCCGCGCGCGACGCCGGATTCCGGGGGAAAGGCCCGCGCCAGACGCGGGCCGCGCCAGTTACACCCATGAACAAGAGAGCATGATGGGCGAGTTCGAAGCCATCCGACCGTACAACGACGCCGAAGTCCCGGCCGTTCTGCAACGCCTGCTGAGCGATGACACCTTCCTCAGTATTCTGGCGCGCTATCGCTATCCGCGCCTGTCGCGCCCCTTCGGCTGGCTGCTGCGCCCGCTGATCGCCCACCGCCTGGCCCGCGAGGTCACCGGCATCCGTAGCGTGGTGGAGCTGCAGGACAAGTTCGAGCCCTACGTCGACCGCACCATCGAGCACGCCACCGACGGCGTGACCTACTCCGGCGTGGAAAACCTCAAGCCCGGCCGCGCCTACCTGTTCATCGCCAACCACCGCGACATCGTGATGGACCCGGCGTTCTGCAACTACGCCATCTACCACGCCAGGCTGCCGACGCCGCGCATCGCCATCGGCGACAACCTGCTGCAGCGACCGTTCGTCAGCGACCTGATGCGCCTGAACAAGAGTTTCATCGTGCACCGCTCGATCAGCGGCCGGCGCGAGAAGCTGGCGGCGTACAACACGCTGTCGGCCTACATCAACCATTCGATCCGCGAGGACGGCGAGTCGGTGTGGATCGCCCAGGCCGAAGGCCGCGCCAAGGACGGTGACGACCGCACCGATTCGGCGATCCTCAAGATGTTCCACATGAGCCGCAAGGGCGAGCCCTTCGCCGAGGTGGCCCGCGAGCTGCACCTGATCCCGGTATCGATCAGCTACGAATACGACCCCTGCGACGCCGCCAAGGCCCGCGAGCTGTTCACCCGCGCCAGCACCGGCGAGTACCGCAAGGCGCCGGGCGAGGACGACGCCAGCATCGCCCAGGGCATCACCGGCTACAAAGGCCGCGTGCACATCAACTTCGGCCCCGAGATGGACGGCGACTACGACGACGCCAAGCAACTGGCCGCCGCCCTGGACCGGCAGATCCTCGGCAACTACCGGCTGTTCCCGGTGCATTACCTGGCCTACGAGATGTCCACGCTGCGCGACCCGGCCCTGGGCGTGCCGAGCGCCGCCAGCCTGTTCGGCGCCGAGGAACTGCAACGCGCCCGCGCGCAGTGGCAGGAGCGCCTGGACGCCTGCCCCGAAGAGCAGCGCCCCTACCTGCTGCTGCAGTACGCCAACCCGGTGCTCAACCAGTACCGCCTCAAGCAGGACTGATCGCCGCGATGAACGAAAAGGGCGCCCTCGGGCGCCCTTTTGCATCGCTTCGGTGCGGCTCAGCCCGCCAGGTGCGTGCTGTAGCGGCTCAGGACCACGGCCAGCGCCAGGCAGGCGAAGCCGAAATGGTAGAAGAAGCGGTTGATCCGCGCGGTCGAGGGCTCGGCCTCGGCCAGGCTCACGGCCTCGCCGTCGGCGCCGGCCAGCAGCCGTTGCAGGGCCAGGCGCTCGCGCCGGCGGGTGGCCAGCAGCAGCCAGGCGCCAGCCAGGCAGAAGAACAGCGCCAGGTCATTGAGAACCCGGGCGGGGTGGGCCTGGAACAGATTCCAGAGCGCCTGCAGCGACATCACGACCTCCACACTTCAGGACTGCGCACCCCGAAGCAAGAAAGCGCCAAGGCCAGTTCTGTACATTGCGACGAACCGCAGAGGGTGCGTCACGGGACTGAAAGAAACGCCGCCGATTGTATCTCCCAGGCAGAAGCCGCAGCCAGTTCGGTCATCTTATTCACGACGAACGTCAGCGTTATCGAGAAGGGTTCTAAGTCGTCCGCGCCACCTGGCACATGACTGGCTAGGTCCCTTTCGCCATCCGGTTCATCACCTAGGAGAGACATCATGCTCGAGATCGTTCCCCACGAAAGCGCGTACCTGATCGAACACCTGGAAGAAATCGAAGCCGTGGTCACCGACCTGTCCTTCAACGTCCAGGACGACCATTGGCTGGTGTACACCCAGGCCTGCGGCCACGAGCACCTGGACCTGCCGGAAGCCGACGAACGCCAGCCGGCCTACGAGAACGACCCGTTCCACCAGGCCGCCGCCTGAATTCCGCTGCATGAAAAAAGCCCGGCACTGGCCGGGCTTTTTCGTGCGCACCTGGAACTCAGCGCGTATTCAGGGTCTGGCCGATGCTCGGGTCCTTGAACACGCGGTTCAGGGCGTCGCTGAGCACATCGCTGACCAGCTTGGTGTTGGTCGCCTGGTTCGGCGCCATGCCGAAGCTCTGGTCCAGCGAGGAGCCGTAACGGCCGCTGTAGTTGCGCCCGCCGCTCTGCACGTCGACACGGAAGGTCGCGCCGATGGTGGCCTGGGTCACGTAGACGCCGTCCTTGGGCGACTGGTACTTCAGATCGGCCAGGGTCAGGGTCAGGGTCGGGGCGTTGTAGGCGTTCGGCGACGGGGTGAAGCCGAGCAGGCGTACCGCCACCTCGGCCTGCGCCTGCAGCTTGGGAATCACGTCCTGGCTGCGCACGGTGACCGCGCTGGTCTCCGAGTAGAGACCGCCGCGGGTGCCGAGCTCGGTGCTCTGGCGGCCGTCGACCACCTTCACCACCACCGGCTGGCCTTGGCCGACGGCGACCGGCTGGCCGCTGAACTGCGGGTCCGGATTGAGTTGTTGCGGGCTGAGGGCACAGCCGGACAAGGCCAGGGTGCCGGCGGCGATCAGACTGAGCAACAGGCGCTGCAACATGTTCGTGTCTCCATGGGTTGGGCTCGAAGCGGCGGGCAGTATACCGGCCGTCGGAGCGCCCTGATAGCGCTCTGCAGGTTGGACGCTGGCACTTTGTTTCAGGTTCCTCGGCACCGATATATTGCCCTGGGAAAACGCACCAGCATGGTGCAATCCCAGGTAATCCGGTGACCAGGACTCGGAAAAAAGTCTAAGTTCGAGGGCTTTTTTCGCATTTCGTCGTTATAATCGCCCCCCGATTATAAGGACGCCTCCTGATCGGGTCCCACAGTTCGACGGCCTTGCGTTCGTCCTCCTGTCACGCCCTCCTAGAGAGTCGCCAATCGCGCGGCGGCCACGGGCCCCCTGCGCTTTGTACCGATCGTTGCGACGACACTTTCAGGCAAGGATTGCCGCGAGTCCCCTCCGTACCGAGACCGGACCCGCCCGCAGCGACGACCCCCTTTGAGCTTCACGTCTCCATAAGAGCGTGATTTGAAGGTTTTTCACTACTTCACGAGAGTGTGGCGAGCGAGAATGGCGCAGAACGAACACGAAGCTTTGGATGTGCTGCTGGTTGGCGCCGGCATCATGAGCGCAACCCTGGCGACCCTGCTGAAGGAAGTCGAGCCGGGCATCCGCCTGGAGATCGTCGAACTGCAGGAGTCCGGAGCGATCGAGAGCTCCAACCCCTGGAACAACGCCGGTACCGGCCACGCCGGGCTCTGCGAGCTGAACTATACGCCGCAGGCCGCCGACGGCAGCATCGACATCAAGAAAGCGGTGCAGATCAACGCCCAGTTCGAGGTGTCCAAGCAGTTCTGGGCCCACCTGGTGGACAAGGAAGGCTTCGGCAATCCGCGCAACTTCATCAATCCGGTGCCGCACCTGAGCTTCGTTCGCGGCAAGGACGTGGATTTCCTGAAGAAGCGCTTCGAGAAGCTCAGCCAGCACCACGCCTTCGAGTCCATGGTCTACACCGAGGACCGCGAGCAGCTGGGCCAGTGGGCGCCGCTGACCACGCCCGGCCGCCCGGCCGACGAGCGTGTCGCCGCAACCCGCGTCGAGCACGGCACCGACGTCAACTTCGGCGCCCTGACCAACCAGCTGCTGGCCCGCCTGGGCAAGCAGGATGGCGCGAAGGTCAGCTACTTCCAGAAGGTCGTGGGCCTCGAGCGTGACGGCCAGGACTGGATCGTCGACGTCAAGAACACCCAGAACGGCCAGTCGCGCAAGATCCGCACGAAGTTCGTCTTCCTCGGCGCCGGCGGCGGCGCGCTGCCGCTCCTGCAGATGTCCGGCATCCCGGAAAGCAAGGGCTTCGGCGGCTTCCCGGTGAGCGGCCAGTGGCTGCGTTGCGACAACCCGGAAGTGGTCAGGCAGCACCAGGCCAAGGTCTACAGCCAGGCCGAGGTCGGCGCCCCGCCGATGTCCGTGCCGCACCTGGACACCCGCGTGGTCGACGGCAAGAAATCCCTGCTGTTCGGGCCCTACGCCGGCTTCTCCACCAAGTTCCTGCGTCATGGTTCGTTCCTCGACCTGCCGCTGTCGGTGCGTGGCAGCAACCTGCTGCCGATGCTCGCCGTGGCCCGCGACAACATGGACCTGACCCGCTACCTGGTACGCGAAGTCATGCAGTCCATGGACCAGCGCCTGGAAAGCCTGCGCAAGTTCTACCCGCTGGCCAACCCGGCCGACTGGCGCCTGGAAACCGCAGGCCAGCGCGTGCAGATCATCAAGAAGGACCCGAAGAAAGGCGGCATCCTGCAGTTCGGCACCGAACTGGTGGCGGCCGAGGACGGCACCATCGCCGCCCTGCTGGGCGCCTCCCCGGGCGCCTCGGTGACCGTGTCGATCATGCTCGGCCTGCTCGAGCGCTGCTTCCCGGCGCAGTACAAGTCCGACGCCTGGGGCGCCAAGCTCAAGGAGATCTTCCCGGCCCGCGAGAAGCAGCTGGAAAGCGACGCTTCGGCCTACCGCGAGATCAACGCCTACACCTGGCAGAAGCTGCAACTGGATCAGTGATCCGGCCATAGCGCAAAAGGCCCGCCATTCGGCGGGCCTTTTCGTTTGCGCGGCGCGGGCTCAGCGGCAGCTGATCATCCAGCCGACGCCGAAGCGGTCGTGGAGCATGCCGAAACGCTGCGCCCAGAAGGTCTTCTCCATCGGCATGTCCACCCGGCCCTCCTCGGCCAGCGCGGCGAAGGCCCGCTCCGCCGCCACCACGCTGTGCAGCGCCAGGTGCAGGCAGAAACCGCCGAGCGGCGCCTCGTGCTCGCCACGGCCGTCGGACATGAGGATCTCGCTCTGGCCGACCTGCAGGCTGGCATGCATGACCTTCTCGCACCAACCGTCGGGCACCTGCAGCGGCCCCGGCGCCTCCTGGTAACGCATCAGCGCGTTGAGCTGCGCCCCCAGCGCCTGCTGGTAGAAGGCGATGGCCTCGTCGCACTGGCCGTGGAAGAACAGATAGGGTTGTACATGCATGGGCTGCGTCCTCGCCTTGTCGTTGTTCTACCTGCAAGTCTAGGCGGGGTTCGCGAGCAAGCTCGCTCCTGCGAAGAGCATTACCTGTGGGAGCGAGCTTGCTCGCGAACCCTCCAGGCATGAAAAAGCCCGCACGCGGCGGGCTTGTTCGCAACGGGGTCGATCAGCCGCGGGCGGCGTCGATCACCTCGATGTAGGGCTCGGCCTGGCGCTGGTCGCGGATCAGGGCGACGAAGTCGTGGCCCTTGGCGTCCTTGGCGGCGAGGTCGTAGCCGGCCTCGACGAAGAATTTCACGAAGCGCTCGAAGTCGTCGATGCGCAGGCCACGGTAGGCCTTGATCAGCTTGTGCAGCGAAGGCGGCGTGTCGTCGGCCGGCTCGACCTCGAGGAACAGCTTGATCGACTCATCGCCGATCTCTTCGCCAATCACCTGCTTCTTGTCTTTACGCATCGCTCGCTTCTCTCTACGGCATCCGTCGACGGCCCGGGCCGTCACCAAAGGCGAGCAGTTTAACCCCGCCACGGGCGCCGGCTCAACGCACGCGCACCGCGCCGCTGTGCAGGTCGGCCCAGACGTGGCCGTTGGGGTAGCTGAGGAACTGGCAGTAGACCGGGCCGTGGCGCAGCAGGTCGAGCAGCTGGGTGTAGGAAGCGGCCGGATAGGACAGGCTGAGGGTGCGGCTGGCGGCGTCGTAGCTGGGCTTCTTCAGGCTCTTGCCTTCGCTGTCGAAGCTGATCAGCACCTGAGTCGCCGCACCGCCCTTGTTCAGCGCCTTGCCCTTCAGGCGCAGCAGCGCCGGCGTGGTGATCGGAATCGGCTGCTGGTTCGACTGGCGCTGGTTGCCCAGCACCACGCTGTACTCGGTGACCTGCAGCAGTTGCTGCTGCTCCGGCGCTTCAGCGCGCAGGTTGCCGTCGTCCGGCGGCAGGAACTGGCCGTGGGCTACCGGGGCGTCGGCGGCGCAAAGCGGCCCGGCGCAGGCCAGGAGGGAAACGCAAAGCAGGTGGCGCAACTTCATTTCGGACCCCGCGGCAAAACTCGTCCGGCACTCTAGCATGCACCCGCGAAGCCTCGCACAGGCACTTGGTGAGGCCGTCGATGCATTGATAAGATTTGATGCATTCACCCACTCACATGCCAATGGACGGATGCAGGAACCCACATGCTGCACAACGTATCCGACCTCGACCTGCGCCTGCTGCGCATCTTCGCCAGCGTGGTGCGCTGTGGCGGCTTCTCCGCCGCCCAGGGCGAACTGGGCATGGGCCAGTCGACCATCAGCACGCATATCGCCAGCCTGGAAACGCGCCTGGGCTACCGCCTGTGCGAACGCGGCAAGAGCGGCTTCCGCCTGACCGACAAGGGCGAGCTGGTGCTGCAGCACAGCCAGGCGCTGTTCGCCGCCCTGGGCGACTTCCGCGACCAGGTGCAGTCGCTGGCCGGGCGCCTGGTCGGCGAGCTGCGCCTCGGTCTCGCCGACAACATCGCCACCCTGCCCGAGGCGCGCATCCACGACGCCCTGGCGCGCTTCGGCCGGCGTGACCAGGAAGTGCGCCTGCACCTGTCGATAGGTTCGTCCACCGAGCTGGAGCGCCAGGTGCTGGCCGGCGAGCTGCACCTGGCCATCGCCTGCTTCGGCCGGCAGCTGCCGAACCTGCGCTACAGCCCGCTGTACAGCGAGCGCGTGGCGGTGTTCTGCGGGCGCGGCCATCCGCTGTTCGAGCACCCCGCGCCGAGCCAGCAGGACCTGGAAGCCTGCGCCTGGGTGCAGTACGGCTACGCCCAGGCCGACGTCCAGCTGCCGGCCGACCCGCGCCGCAGCACGGCGCTGGCCAGCAACATGGAAGCGGTGGTGCACGCGGTGCGCGCCGGCAGCCACCTGGGCTACCTGCCAACGCACTACGCGCAACGCTGGGTGGAACTGGGCGAGATGCGCGCGCTGCTGGCCGAACAGTTCGGCTACGGCATCAGCCACAGCCTGCTGCTGCGCGACGACGCGCACCACAACCAGGCCCTGCAGGCGCTGGTGGAGGACATCCGCACCGTGCATGGCGCAGGCGAAACGCCCACGTAACGGCCCGTTTTTCGTAGGAGACAGCGGCCTGACCGGCGCAACCGGCCAGGCAATCGCCCTTAGCGCGGCGCGGTGATGTGCTTGATCCCGAGGAACGCCGACAGCCCCCACGGGCCCAGCTCGCGGCCGATGCCGCTGGCCTTGCCGCCGCCCCAGGAGGTCTGCGGGAACACCGCCTGCGGCGAGTTCAGCCAGACGTGGCCGGCCTCCAGGCGCTCGGCGACGCGCTGGGCGCGCTGCAGGTCGGCGCTGGCCACGGTGGCGGCCAGGGCGAAGTCGCAGTCGTTGGCCTGGCGCAGGGCGTCGGCCTCGTCGCTGAAGCGGCGCACGCAGAGCACCGGGCCGAAGATTTCCTCGCGCCACAGGCGGCTGTCTTGCGCCACGTCGGTGTAGACGGTCGGCTGGATGCACCAGCCCTCGCCCACTTCGCCGCCGGTCAGGCAGGCCAGGCCTTCGTCGCGGGCGATGGCGAAGTAGTCCTGCACCTTGCGGAACTGCGCCTCGCTGGTCATCGGGCCCATGTCGGTCTCGCCGGCCAGCGGGTCGCCGATGCGCAGCGCCTCGACGGCCACCTTCAGGCGCGCCAGCAGTTCGTCGGCGATGCTCTCCTCCACCAGCAGGCGCGAGGTGGCCGAGCACATCTGCCCGGCGTTCCAGTAGACGCCGGCGATGATCCACTGCACGGCGTCGTCCAGGTCGGTGTCGGCGAACACCAGGATCGGCGACTTGCCGCCCAGCTCCAGGCCCACCGGCAGGGTGCGCGCGGCGGCGGCCTGCATGACCTTGCGGCCCACGGCGTTGCTGCCGGTGAAGGACAGCTTGTCGATGCCGGTGTGGCTGCTGATGGCGGCGCCGACGTCGGCCAGGCCCGGCACCAGGTTCAGCACGCCGGCCGGCAGGCCGATGGCGTCGGCCACTTCGCCCAGCGCCAGTTCGATCAGCGGGGTGATTTCCGAGGGCTTGAGCACCACGGTGCAGCCGGCGGCCAGGGCCGGTGCGACCTTCCAGGCGCTGGTCACCAGCGGGAAGTTCCACGGCACGATCAGCCCGGCCACGCCCACCGGTTCGAAGCGGGTCTGCGAACGGAAGCCGGCGTCGGGCAGGGCCACTTCGGCGTTCTGCCGGGCATCCAGGCCGGCGGCCAGCTCGGCGTAGTAGGCGAAGGTGGCGATGGCGTCGCCGATGTCGATCTCCGCCTCCAGGCGCGGCTTGCCGCTGGCGCGCATCTGCAGCTCGATCAGCGCTTCGCGGCGGGCGTCCAGCTGCTCGGCGAAACCGCGCAGGTAGACGGCGCGCTCGGCGCCGGTGGTTTCACGCCAGCTGGCGAAGGCGCGACGGGCGGCGGCCACGGCCAGGTCGACCTCGGCGGCGCCGGCGGCGGCTACCGCTTCCAGCGGCTGGCGGGTGGCGGGGTTGATCGGCTGCAGGGTGGCGCCGCTGGCGGCGTCGCGCCATTGGCCGTCGATATAGAGCTGGGTGCGCATGGTGACCTCGGGGGGTGATTTCAGCGAGGTCGGCAGGATAGGCAGGGGATGGATCGGTAAAAATGCATATCGACGCATGCATGCATCGACACAGGCCGATGTGTACGCAGGGCGCATAACGCGCCAGCGCTATCCGCCGTTTCGCCGCGCCGGGACGCCGGCGAATAACCGCGAACGGTTATTCGCCCTACGGGAACTGCGCCCGCATCCAGGCCAGGTACTCGCCGGTGCCCGCCTCGCCTTCACGCGGCGCCCAGGCGCCGCGCTCGTCGTCGGCCAGCAGTTGGTAGGGGCCGGCCTTGCATTCGAACATCAGGCTGTCCGGCTCCAGCGCCACCAGGGCGTGGAAGGTGCCCGGCGGCAGGTCGACGCCGGCGCAGTCGCCGGCGGGCGAGAGCTCGCGGGTGGCAAGCAGTTCGCCGGCCGCGGAGAACACCAGCAGACCCAGACGGCCCCGGAGCACGATGATGCTCTCGGCCTTGTTCGGGTCGCGGTGGCAGTGCGGCTGGATATAGGTGTCCGGCTGCAGCGCGTTGAGCAGGCGATTACACGGCTCGTTCTGCTCGTGCAGGTTGTGGTGCTGGCGCAGGCGCGGGCTGGCGGCCGCCTTCCCGGACAGCTCGGCGAACAGGGCCTGGTCGAGGAAGCGCGGCGCGGCCATGGCTCAGAGCCCCTTGACCGCGAAGATGCCCGGCGCGTTGCGCCAGTAGCCCTTGTAGTCCATGCCGTAGCCGAAGATGTAGCGGTCCACGCAGGACAGGCCGACGTAGTTGGCCTTCAGGTCCGGGCGCGCCTTGCGGTCGTGGTCCTTGTCGATCAGCACCGCGGTGTGCACTTCGCGGGCGCCGGCGTGGCGGCAGAAGTCGATGATCGCCGACAGGGTATGGCCCTCGTCGAGGATGTCGTCGACGATCAGCACGTCGCGGTCGATGAAGGAGATTTCCGGCTTGGCCTTCCAGAACAGCTCGCCGCCGGTGGTTTCGTTGCGGTAGCGGGTGGCGTGCAGGTAGGACAGTTCCAGCGGGAAGTTCAGCTTCGGCAGCAGCTTGCCGGAGAAGATCAGGCCGCCGTTCATCACGCAGAAGACTACCGGGTTGCGTTCGGCCAGCTCAGCGTTGATCGACTCGGCGACGCGGCCGATGGCGGCGTCCACTTCGGCGTCGTTGTACAGGCAGTCGGCTTCGGCCATGACTTGGCGGATATGCGCGAGATCGACGGACATTGGCGGGCTCTCCCGGAAAAAGTGCGCAAAGGTACTCATCCGACTGCCCTGGGGCAAGTGCTGGCGGACGAAAGACGCAGACAATCCTGCCCCAGGTCAGCCCGAATGTGCAGGCATTTTTCAGCGGCGCTTTTTCGCGCGGCAACTGCCAACTGCCCCTAAGATGCATTACGCTACCGCAATTTTTTGCCAGCCCCACCCGGAGACCCCGCCCATGCCCGTGCACGAGATTCGCCATCCCCTGATCCGCCACAAGATCGGACTGATGCGCCGCCACGATATCAGCACCAAGAATTTCCGCGAGCTGGCCCAGGAAGTCGGCGCCCTGCTGACCTACGAAGCGACCGCCGACCTGCCGCTGGAATTCTACGAGATTCCCGGCTGGGCCGGCCCGGTGCAGGTGGAGAAGATCGCCGGCAAGAAGATCACCGTGGTGCCGATCCTGCGCGCCGGTATCGGCATGCTCGACGGCGTGCTCACCCTGATCCCGGGGGCCAAGGTCAGCGCCGTGGGCGTGGCGCGCAACGAGGAAACCCTGGAAGCGCACACCTACCTGGAAAAGCTGGCGCCGGACATCGCCGAGCGCCGCTCGCTGATCATCGACCCGATGCTGGCCACCGGCGGCTCCATGGTCGCCACCATCAACCTGCTGAAGAAGGCCGGTTGCAAGGACATCCGCGCGATGGTCCTGGTGGCCGCGCCGGAAGGCATCAAGGCGGTCGCCGACGCCCACCCGGACGTCACCATCTATACCGCCTCGATCGACCAGGGCCTGAACCAGCACGGCTACATCATTCCCGGCCTGGGCGACGCCGGTGACAAGATCTTCGGCACCAAGCAGAAGGACACCTGATCCATGGCCGATGAATTCAACGAGCCGCTCTGGCGTCAGGTGATCTCCGGCGCGCAGATGCTCTTCGTAGCCTTCGGCGCGCTGGTGCTGATGCCGCTGATCACCGGGCTGGACCCGAACGTGGCGCTGTTCACCGCCGGCTTCGGGACCCTCATGTTCCAACTGGTGACCGGGCGCCAGGTACCGGTGTTCCTGGCCTCCAGCTTCGCCTTCATCACCCCGATCATCCTCGCCAAGGGCCAGTTCGGCCTGGCCGCGACCATGGGCGGGGTGGTCGCCGCCGGCTTCGTCTACACCTTCCTGGGCCTGGCGGTGAAGATCAAGGGCACCGGCTTCATCGACCGCCTGCTGCCGCCGGTGGTGATCGGCCCGGTGATCATCTCCATCGGCCTGGCCATGGCGCCGATCGCCGCCAACATGGCCATGGGCAAGGCCGGCGACGGCACCGAGCTGATCCCGTACCGCACCGCCATGCTGATCTCCATGCCGGCGCTGGTCACCACCCTGATAGTCGCGGTATTCGGCAAGGGCATGCTGCGCCTGGTGCCGATCATCAGCGGCGTGCTGGTGGGCTATGCGCTGTCGCTGGCGTTCGGCGTCGTCGACATCGCCAAGATCGCCGCCGCGCCCTGGCTGGAGCTGCCGAAGTTCACCACGCCGGAGTTCAACTGGCAGGCCATCCTGTTCATCGTCCCGGTGGCCCTGGCCCCGGCCATCGAGCACATCGGCGGGGTCATCGCCGTCGGCGGGGTGACCGGCAAGAACTACCTGAAGACCCCCGGCCTGCACCGCACCCTGCTCGGCGACGGCATCGCCACCTCCGCCGCCGGCCTGTTCGGCGGCCCGCCGAACACCACCTACGCGGAAGTCACCGGCGCGGTGATGCTGACCAAGAACTACAACCCGAAGATCATGACCTGGGCGGCGGTGTTCGCCATCGGCCTGGCCTTCATCGGCAAGTTCGGCGCCATCCTGCAGAGCATCCCGGTCCCGGTGATGGGCGGCATCCTCTGCCTGCTGTTCGGCACCATCGCCTCGGTGGGCATGAACACCCTGATCCGCCACAAGACCGACCTGTCGCAGGCGCGCAACCTGTGCATCGTCTCGGTGACCCTGGTGTTCGGCATCGGCGGCGTGTTGATCGGCTCGGGCACCGGCCCGGACGACTTCGGCCTGAAGGGCATCGCCCTGTGCGCCATCGTCGCGATCATCCTCAACCTGATCCTGCCCGGCGAGGAAGGCTGGCAGAACAAGGCGCTGGACGAAAGCGCCAACGAGGGCGAGTCACAGTGAGCCGGAGCGCCCCGGCCCTTCACGGGACGGGGCGCGCGCCTCAACCGCCCCTGATTGTGTCGAACGCCCGCCGCCCACGGCAGTCCACACCCGTTGGAAGCGCACGGCACTGGAGGTAAAGGTCATTTCTGCCCGTAGTCATATCCCGCGCCGGCCCACGCCGGCGCTGGCATCCAAACTCCCCGGAGCGCGTCCATGAGCCGCGCCTGGTGGTTGCTGGTGGCCCTGCTCGGCGCCTCGCTGGTGCCGCTGGTGCTGGGCGGCCGGCCGATGCTCGCGCAGCTGGCCAGCTACCCGTTGGACAGCCTGCTGCTGATGCTCGGCATGATCCTGCTGTGCTGGCTGATCAACGCCCAGAAGCTGCGCGTGCTGCTCGCCGGACGCGCCGGCCCGCTGAGCCAGCGCCAGTCGATCGGCATCGTCATGGCCTCGGAGTTCGCCTTCTACGCCACCCCCGGCGGCAGCGGCGCGCCGCTGACCCTGATGGCCCTGCTGGCCCGCCGCGGCCTGCGCCCGGCGCAGAGCAGCGCGATCTTCGCGGTCGACCAACTGAGCGACCTGCTGTTCTTCCTCAGCGCGCTGCTGGTGGTGCTCTGCTACACGCTGTCGCACAGCCTGAGCCCGAGCCTGGAAGCCTCGCTGCTGGTCAGCGCGGTGCTGCTCGGCGGCATCCTGGCCGGCGTGGTGCTGCTGGCGCGCTTCCAGCGCCGGGTGATCCGCGCCAACGGCCGCCTGCTGGCGCGCCTGGGCGTCGGCCCGCGGCGGCGCCTGCACTGGGCGCGCAAGCTGCTGCACTTCCGCGACAGCATCGTCACCAGCCTCAAGCAACCGCGCCGGCGCCTGCTGCTGGTGTTCCTGCTCACCAGCTGCCACTGGCTGCTGCGCTTCTCGGTGCTCTACATGATCCTGCTGGCCATGGGCGTGGAGCTGCACTGGGCCTGGACCTTCCTGATCCAGCTGCTGTCCCTGGCCGCCGGCCTGGCCACGCTGCTGCCCGGCGGCGCCGGCGGCACCGAGTTGACCTCGCTGGCGCTGCTCAGCCCGCTGGTGGGCAAGCCGACGGCGGCCGCGGCCATCCTGATCTGGCGGGTGGTGACCTACTATTTCTACCTGGTGGCCGGCGCACCGGTGTTCGCGCTGATGGCCGGGCGCCCGCTGCTGCGCCGCCTGATCGGCCTGCGCAACCGCGACGCCTAGCGCCGGAGCCTCCGGCTATCGCGGACAAGCCCGCTCCTGCGCTCCCTGGCAACCCCATCGCCATGATCCGATGGGTATCGCAAGCTCAATCCATCCGGGGAAAAGCCCCTCGGCGCAGTCGGTAAACAGTTGCTCCTGCCGTACGGACAGGCACGGCGTCTCGCAGGAGCGGCCTCCGCGCAAGCCTCCGCCCTTTACGGCACCAGCACCGCCGCCCCCTGGAAGCGACCGTGACGCAGGTCGTCCAGCGCCTGGTTGGCCTGCTCCAGCGGGTAGCGCCGCACCTCGGTGCGCACCCCGGCGCGGGCGGCGACCGGGAAGAACTCCAGGCCGTCGCGGCGGGTCAGGTTGGCCACCGAGAGCAACTCACGCTCGCCCCACAGGATCGAATAGGGGAAGCTCGGAATGTCGCTCATGTGGATGCCGGCGCATACCACCCTCCCCCCCTTGCGTACGGCGCGCAAGGCAGTGGGCACCAGCTCGCCGGCCGGGGCGTAGATGATCGCCGCATCCAGCGGCTGCGGCGGTGCCTGGTCGGACGGGCCGGCCCAGGCGGCGCCCAGGGAGCGCGCGAACGCCTCGGCAGCGTGATCGCCGGGGCGGCTGAAGGCGTGGACCTCACGCCCCTGCCAACGCGCCACCTGCAAGACGATGTGCGCCGCCGCGCCGAAACCGTAGAGCCCCAGACGACGGCCCTCGCCGGCCTTGACCAGCGAACGCCAGCCGATCAGCCCAGCACAGAGCAGCGGCGCCAACGCCGCGTCGTCACCTTCCTCGCCCAGGGCGAAGGTGAAGCGCGCGTCGGCCACCACGTATTCGGCGTAGCCGCCCGGTCGGGTATAGCCGGTGAACTGCGGCGCCTCGCAGAGGTTTTCCCGGCCCTGGGTACAGGCCGGGCACTGGCCGCAGGTGTGCCCCAGCCAAGGCACGCCGACTCGCTGGCCGAGGACGAAGCCCTCGACCTCCGCGCCCAGCGCATCGACATAGCCGACGATCTCGTGACCGGGGATCACCGGCAGCGGCGCCGCCGGCAGTTCGCCGTCGACCACGTGCAGATCGGTACGGCACACCCCGCACGCCGCCACGCGCACGCGCAGCTCGGCGGGACCGGGTTGCGGCACGGGCAGCTCGCGCAGTCGCAGCGGCTGGCCCACCTGTTCGAGCAGCATGGCGCGCATGGGTCACCTCCACACGGGCGAATCGGCTAGGGCTTCTTCGGCGGCACCTCGGGGGGCGCCCCGTCATTCTGCAATTCGCGCCAGAGTTCGGCGGCGCCGGGGAACTCGGTGCCGTCGTCCTCGCTCAGGGCGTCGAGGTCGTAACGGCTGGTACAGCCTTCGCCCAGGGTGGGCGGCGGGGTGGCGGTACCGGGGGCTTTCTGGTCGGACATGGCCGGGCTCTCCTGCAAAGCGGGTTCGCCCGGCCGGCGGGGCTCAGGGCCTGTTCACGATCTCGCGAGCTAGAGCAGAACAAGGCAGAAACGGGCGAGTGAGCGCAGTTTAGTCCGCTAAATGAGCATCGCTCGCCTGTTTTTAACGCAGTTATGCCGACGCGCAGCAGATCGTGGACAGGTTCTCAGTCGAACACCACGGTCTTGTTGTCATGCACCAGCACGCGGTCTTCCAGGTGATAGCGCAAACCGCGCGCCAGCACCATCTTTTCCACGTCCTTGCCCAGGCGCACCATCTCTTCGACGTTGTCGCGGTGGCTGACGCGCACCACGTCCTGCTCGATGATCGGGCCGGCGTCGAGTTCCTCGGTGACGTAGTGGCAGGTCGCGCCGATCAGCTTCACGCCGCGCAGCGACGCCTGGTGGTACGGCTTGGCGCCGATGAACGAGGGCAGGAAGCTGTGGTGGATGTTGATCACCTGGTGGCGGTACTTCTGGCACAGGTCCGGCGGCAGGATCTGCATGTAGCGCGCCAGCACCACGTTGTCGGCCTGGTGCTCGTCGATCAGCCGCGACACCTCGTCGAAGGCCGGCTGCTTGTTCTTCGGGTCCACCGGCACGTGGAAGTACGGGATGCCGTGCCACTCGACCATGCTGCGCAGGTCGTCGTGGTTGGCGATCACGCAGGGAATCTCGCAGTCCAGCTCGCCGCTGTGCCAACGGTGCAGCAGGTCGGCCAGGCAGTGCGATTCGCGGCTGGCCATCAGCACCACGCGCTTCTTCACCGCCGAATCGGTGATGCGCCAGACCATGTTGAACTCGCGGGCGATCGGGGCGAAGGCCTGGCGGAACCCGTCGAGGTCGAACGGCAACGAGTCGGCGCGGATCTCGTGGCGCATGAAGAACCAGCCGTTGTCGTTGTCGGAGTGGTGACTGGCCTCGGTGATCCAGCCGTTGTAGGTGGCCAGGAAATTACTCACCTTGGCGACGATGCCGACCCCGTCGGGACAGGCGATCACCAGTCGGAAAGTGCGCATGGGTGTAGCTCCAGATACTTCGCGAAGGCCGCCATTCTAGCGGCTGCCCGGGAAAACCGCGACACGCGCCGCCCGGCGCCTATCGTGGCCAGGCCTAATTGCGGCGCAAATGAAATTTGCGCGACAACTTAAATATTCCGACATGTAACGACAAAACTTTGCAGCGCGGTTTACTTGAACAACTTCGCTGACTATTATTGGTGGCACTAATATTTCGTCAACGCTTGACCTCAAGACAAGGTACCCCGACATGTCGCTGATCAATGAGTACCGCGCCACCGAAGAAGCCATCAAGGAACTTCAAGAGCGCCTCAAGTCCCTGGAAAAAGACGACAAGCTGAAGAAGGAACTGGAGTTCGAAGAGAAACTCCGCGCGCTGATGGGCAGCTACGGCAAGTCCCTGCGCGATGTTCTCGCCCTGCTCGATCCGGATGCCAAAGTCGGCAAGGCGCCGCGCGCCGCCAAGGGCACCGGCAGCAAGCGCGCGCGCAAGGTCAAGCAATACAAGAACCCGCACAACGGCGAAGTCATCGAGACCAAGGGCGGCAACCACAAGACCCTCAAGGAATGGAAGGCCAAGTGGGGCGCCGACACCGTCGAGAGCTGGGCCACCCTGCTGGGTTGAGCCCGTCGCGGTCAGCGGACGATTGCAGCAAACGCCAGCTTTGGCTGGCGTTTTTTATTGCCCATTGAATATAAGCGGACACTACAGGCGATAACGCCCGCGCAAGTTCTGCACGTATCGTTGCCACTCTTGCAGCACGCCGCCCGCGGCCTCCGGGGATTTTTCCAGCTGTTCGGCGAGCGCCACTTCGAAGTTCGCCAGGGTATTGGGCGCGCCGTACTCCGGGAGCATCAGCCGGCAGCGGCAGAATTCCCGCCATTGCGCCTGCTCATCCACCGACAAAGTTTCGGGGAAATTCCTCGCCCGATATCGGAACAACAGCGGCGGCAGGCGCGGATCGTCGAATGGCCATTGTTCTTTGCCGAGGCGAACCGGGTCGGCATTGCGTACCTGTTCGCAAAGCCGGCGATCGCGGTCGCCAATAAATCCGTCATATAGCTGCTGTTCCGGATCGTCCACGCCGGCGAAGTCTTCTTCGGCATATATCGGCGCCAATTTGTCCTGCCAGGCGCCGCGTTGCTCTAGCAGCGTGCGCTCGTGCTGGCGATAGAGCTCCAGGTCCATGCCCAGGCGCTGGCTGTCCTGCTCGCGCAGCACCGCCATGGGCGCCAGTACCGGACAGCGGTTGACGTGCACCAGCTTCAGCGGCACCGGCAGCTCGCCCTCGGCCAGGTTCTCGCGGCGGGTGTAGAGACGCTGGCGCAGGGTCTCGGCGTCCAGTGCCAGCAGCGGCGCCGGGTCCAGCCCGAGGTCGCAGACGATCAGGGCGTTGCGGTTGCGCGGGTGCCAGGCCAGCGGCAGCACCAGCGAAACGTAGCCGCGCGCCGCCGAGAAACGCCCGGAGACGTGCACCAGCGGCTTGAGCAGTTGTATCTGGTCGAGCACCGCATGCTTGCCGCGCAGGCGGTAGAGGAAGTCGTAGAGCTTGGGCTGGCGCTGGCGGATCAGCCGGGCCAGGGCGATGGTCGCGCGCACGTCGGACAGCGCGTCGTGGGCCTGGCCGTGCTCCAGGCCGTTGGCCTGGGTCAGGCGCTCCAGCTTGAGCGACACCACGCCCTCTTCATTGCGCGGCCACTCGATGCCTTCCGGGCGCAGGGCGTAGGCCGTGCGCACCATGTCGATCAGGTCCCAGCGGCTGTTGCCACCCTGCCACTCGCGGGCGTAGGGGTCGAAGAAGTTGCGGTAGAGGCTGTAGCGGGTGACCTCGTCGTCGAAACGCAGGGTGTTGTAGCCGGCCACGCAGGTGCCTGGCCGCGACAGCTCGGCGTGCAGCCGGGTCATGAACTCGGCTTCGCCCAGGCCTTGCTCTTCCAGGCGCTGCGGGGTGATGCCGGTGATCACGCAAGCCGCCGGGTGCGGCAGGATGTCGTCGCTGGGCCGGCAGTAGAAATTCAGCGGCGCCTCGATCTCGTTGAGCGCCTCGTCGGTGCGGATGCCGGCGACCTGCAGCGGGCGGTCGCGGCGCGGGTCGATGCCGGTGGTTTCGAAGTCGTACCAGAAGATGCTGGCGGTCATGGCGCTCTCCCTTGGCCTGGCCGGGCAGTCTACCACCCTCCTCCGGCACTGCCCCGGGGGCTGGCCATCGGCTATGGTGTAGGGACATTTCCTTCCATCATCACCAGGGATTCGGTCACATGAGCCAGGAATTCGAGCAAAACCCCTACGCCACGCCCACCAGTCAACTGCAGCGCGAACAGCCCGCCGCCGCGACCGCCAGCATCGAAGAGATCCTCGCCCGAGGCTACGACTTCCGCATCGGCGAGGTCATCGGCGAGGCCTGGCACAAGGTCAAGGGCATGAAGGGCACGCTGGTGGTCGCGGCGATCATCTACGGCGTGGCGGTCAACCTGCTCAGTTTCATCATCGCCTTCGTCCTCGCCCTGCTCGGGGTGATCCACGAATCGGCGAGCGGCAGCGGTCCACTGGAGATCCTCGTCAGCGTGTTCGCCGGCGCGCTCTGCTACCCGCTGCTGGCCGGGCTGAACATGATCGGCATTCGCCGCGCCGCCGAGCAGCCGGCGACCATCAACGAGATGTTCGCCTACTTCGGCCTGTTCACCCCGCTGCTCATCACCGGCCTTGCCGTCACCTGCCTGACCTACGTCGGCATTTTCCTGCTACTGCTGCCGGGCATCTACCTGGGCGTGTCCTACGCCCTGGCGATCCCCCTGGTGGTCGAGCGCGGGCTGTCGCCGTGGAAGGCCATGGAGGCGTCGCGCAAAGCCATCGGCCAACACTGGTTCAAGGTCTTCGGCCTGTTCGTCGCGCTCGGCCTGATCCTGCTGGTCAGCGCCATCCCGCTGATGATCGGGCTGGTATGGACGCTGCCGCTGGCCTTCATCGCCCTCGGCGTGCTCTACCGCACCATTTTCGGCGTGTCGCCGCCGGCCAACTGAGACACCACCTGGAAATGCCCGCCGCCCTTGTTGCCTCGACGGGCGGCGCAGTAGGGTCTGTTACCGTTTCAGCGCGGCCGCGACGGAGCCCTTCGGGTTGCGCGGCAACGCGGCTTGCGCTGAAACGGTAACAGCCCCTAGCATCTGACTTTCCCTCATGCGACCGCCAAGCCCTTGATCGCCGCCGCGCCACCCCGTCCCGCCAGCCCGCCGCTGGATACCCGCTACCAGGTGGAAACCCCGGAAGGCATCGACCTGCTGCTGCGCCCGGCCGGGCCGGTGGCGCGTGGCCTGGCCTACCTGATCGACCTCGGCATCCGCGTCCTGCTGATGCTGGTGATGTACATCCTGCTGGCGTTCCTCGGCCAGCTCGGCACCGGCCTTGGCCTGCTGCTCACCTTCCTCGTCACCTGGTGGTACATGGTCCTGTTCGAAGTGCTCAACCAGGGGCGCTCGCCGGGCAAGCAGGTGATGGGCCTGCGCGTGGTCCATGACGACGGCACGCCGGTGGGCTGGTCGGCCTCGTTGCTGCGCAACCTGCTGCGCTTCGCCGACATCCTGCCGTTCGGCTACGCCCTGGGCCTGCTGGCCTGCCTGTCCAACCCGGCGTTCAAGCGCCTGGGCGACCTCGCCGCCGGCACCCTGGTGATCTACCGCGACCCGGCGCCCACCCGGCCCTCCGTGCCGCAGGTGCCGCCGCTGCTGCCGCCGTGCCCGCTGAGCCTGGCCGAGCAACGCGCCGTGACCGGCTTCAGCGAACGCGCCGGCGGGCTCTCGGCGGCACGCCGCGAAGAGCTCGCCGGGATTCTCGCCGAGCCCCTGGGCGTGCCCCCGGCGCAGGCCGAGGCGCGCCTGGCCGGCATCGCCAGCGGCCTGCTCGGCGGAGGCCTGGCCTCGTGAAGCAGAGCCTCTTCGAACAGCGCCACCGCAACGACTGGAAGCGCTTCGCCAAGCGCCTGGAACAACTGGAAGGCGGCAAGCGCGAGGAGTCCACCCGCGCCGGCGACTTCGCCGCCGACTACCGCGCCATCTGCCAGCAACTGGCCCTGGCCCAGGACCGCGGCTACAGCGGCCACCTGATCGACCAGTTGCAGCAACTGGCCATGCGCGGCCACCAGCAGTTCTACCGACACCGCAGCCACCTCGGCGCGCGCCTGCTCGGCTTCCTGCTCGCCGGCTTCCCGCGCCTGGTGCGCGAGGAGTGGCGCGTCATCGCCCTGGCCAGCCTGCTGTTCTACGGCAGCCTGCTGCTGATGGGCGTGCTGGTGTACTGCTTCCCCGACCTGGTCTACAGCCTGCTCAGCCCCGAGCGGGTGGCCGAGATGGAGACCATGTACGCCCCCGACGCCAGCCGCCTGGGCCCGCTCGGCGAGCGCGGCGCCGGAGACAACTGGCAGATGTTCGCGTTCTACGTGATGAACAACATCGGCATCGCCTTCCAGACCTTCGCCAGCGGCCTGCTGTTCGGCCTCGGCAGCCTGTTCTTCCTGTTCTTCAACGGCCTGATGATCGGCGCGGTGGCCGGCCACCTGACGCAGATCGGCTACGTGCAGACCTTCTGGTCATTCGTCATCGGCCACGGCGCCTTCGAGCTGACCGCGATCAGCTTCGCCGGCGCCGCCGGCCTCAAGCTCGGCTGGGCGCTGCTCGCCCCCGGCCGCCTGAGCCGGGGCGAGGCACTGCGCCAGGCGGCGGCCAAGGCCATCGGCCTGGTCGCCGGGGTGATCCTGCTGCTGCTGATCGCGGCCTTCATCGAGGGCTACTGGTCCTCGCTCACGCGCTTCCCGGCGACGGTCAAGTACGCCGTGGGCGCCGCACTCTGGCTGCTGGTCGGCAGCTACTTCCTGTTCGCTGGACGCCAACGCCATGCGCCTGACTGACGCCAGCGTGGCGATCCGCCCGCGCAGCGCCTGGGAAGCGCTGGACCTCGGCGTGCTGCTGGCGCGCCGCCACGCCGGCCTGCTGATGGCCAGCTGGGCGCTGCTGACCCTCCCCGTATTCGCCCTGCTCAGCCTGCTGCTGTGGGACTACTCCAGCCTGGCCATCCTGATCTTCTGGTGGCTCAAGCCGGCCTTCGAGCGCCTGCCGCTGTACATCCTCTCCCGCGCCCTGTTCGGCGACACCCCGAGCCTGGGCGAAGCCCTGCGCGCCTACCCCGGCCTGCTCAAGCGCCAGCTGCTGCCCAGCCTGCTGTGGCGGCGCTTCAGCCCGACGCGCAGCTTCGACCTGCCGGTGCAGCAGCTCGAAGGCCTGTCCGGCGCGGCGCGCGGCCAGCGCCTGGTGGTGCTGGGCCAGCGCAACGCCGGCGGCGCCACCTGGCTGACGGTGATCGGCATGCACTTCGAGCTGGCGCTGTACCTGGGGCTGATGGCGCTGCTCTACCTGCTGCTGCCGCAGCAATGGCTGTCGGACTGGAAATGGCAGGCCCTGCTCAACGCCCTGCAAGGCGACTGGCAATGGCTGGAGCACCTGTCCAACCTGCTCTACGCCCTGGCCCTGGTGGTCTGGGAGCCGGTCTACGTGGCCTGCGGTTTCAGCCTCTACCTGAACCGCCGCACCGAACTCGAGGCCTGGGACATCGAACTGGTGTTCCGCCGCCTGCGCCAACGCCTGGTCGGCAGCGCCTACGCCCTGCTGCTGGTATTCGCCGGCGCCCTCGCCATGCTGCCCGCCGGGCACGGCTGGGCGGCGGAAAGCGCCAGCAGTTGCCCGCTGCCCAACCAGGACCCGAACGGCCCGGAAGCGCCGCGCCTGCTGCAGCAGAAACTGACCAGCGAGCAGTCGCGGCAGTCGGTGCAGGCGCTGCTCGACGCCCCGCCCTTCCGCAACAGCGAGACGCTGACCCGCTGGCGCCTGGGCGACCCGGCCAGGGAAAAGACCGCCAAGGGCAACCAGGACGACCTCAAGGCGTTCTTCGACGCCCTCGGCCACTGGCGCCCGCTGGGCTTCATCGTGCAATCGCTGCAGGCGCTGCTGTGGGCCGCGCTGATCGCCGCCGTGGCGCTGCTGCTGTGGCGCTACCGCGAATGGCTGCGCCTGTTCGCCGGGCGCCTGGGCCTGCCGCAACGCCCGCCACGCAGCGCTCCGAGCGTGCTGTTCGGCCTGGAACTGACACCGCAGAGCCTGCCCGAAGACATCGCCAGCGAAGCCGAACGGCTCTGGGACGAACAGCCGCGCGCCGCCCTCGGCCTGCTCTACCGCGCGCTGCTCAGCCGCCTGCTGCATGACTACCGCCTGCCGCTGCGCGACTCCAGCACCGAAGGCGAAGTGCTGAGCCAGGTGGAAGACCTGCAACGGCCCGAACTGGACGACTACGCCCGCGAGCTGACCGGCCACTGGCAGGCCCTCGCCTACGGCCACCGCCTGCCCGCCGCCACGTCGCGGCCGAGCCTGTGCGACGGCTGGCGCCGGTTGTTCGGCCAGGGGGCGCAGGCATGAGCCGCTCGACCCGCTGGCTGCTCGGCCTGCTGCTGGTCGTGGTGGGCGCCGCCGTGGCCTGGTACCTCTACCAGCACCTGCGCCCCTACCCGGAGAAAGTCGAGCACGGCCCCTCCCCCGAGGCGCGCGCCAATCCCTACCTGGCCGCCGAGCGCTTCCTGCGCGGGCGCGGCCTGCACGTCGCCAGCGCCAAGGGCCTGGAGGTTCTCGACGGCCTGCCCGCGCGCGGCAACACCCTGATCCTGCTGGGCACCCGCGAGAACGTCACGCCCAGCCAGAGCCGCCAGCTGCTCGACTGGGCCCGGCGCGGCGGCCACCTGATCGTCACCGCCGAACGCCTGTGGGACGACAAGGACGGCAAGAGCGGCGACCTGCTGCTCGACCCGCTGGGCGTCCAGCAGTACCTCACCGAGGACCTCGACAAGAGCACCCCGGCCGGCCCGGACAAACCCGACGCCGGCAACGAGCCCAGCCCGCCGCGCAGCGTGCCGCCGCCCAAGGGCAGCGAACCGGCCGACGCCCCCGCCGCGGCCGACGAGGCCAAGGCCGCGGAAGAAGACGACTACCCGGACCTGACCAAGCTCTACCTGGAGAACGAGCAGGCGCCGGCCTACGTCGACTTCGACACCGAGTACCACCTGTACGACGCGAAGAACCTCGCCTACGCCTGGGCCAACAGCCACGACGCCACCCACCTGCTGCAGTTGCAGCTGGGCGACGGCCTGGTCACGGTGCTGACCGACAACTGGATCTGGCAGACCGCCAACCTCGACCACTACGACAACGCCTGGCTGCTCTGGTACCTGACCCAGGACAGCGCCGTCACCCTGGTCTACCGCGCTGACGGCGACAGCCTGCTGAACCTGCTGCTGCGCAATTATCCCCAGGCCCTGCTGGCCCTCGCCCTGCTCCTGGCGCTGGCCCTGTGGCGCGCCGGCATGCGCCAGGGCCCGCTGCAGCCGGTGCCCAGCCGCGCGCGCCGGCAACTGGTCGAACACCTGCGCGCCGGCGCCGACTTCCTGCTCCGCCAGCGCGGCCACGTGGCCCTGGTGCAAGGCCTGCAGCGCGACGTGCTGCGCCGCGCGCGGCAACGCCAGCCGGGCTTCGATCGCCTGCCGATCGCCGAACAATGGCAGCTGCTCGGGCGCATGACGCGCCTGCCGGTCAGCGCCATCAGCCAGGCCATGCGGCCTTACCCGGCGCCACGCATGAGCGCCGCCGAATTCACCCGCCAGGTCGCCAACCTGCAAAGCCTCAGGAATGCCCTATGAGCGAACAGACGCCCGAACCCAGCGCCACCCCCGCCAACCCGGCCGCCCAGCGCCAGCGCGCCAGCCAGCTGGCCCAGGCGCTGCGCCACGAACTGCAGAAGGCCCTGATCGGCCAGAGCGGGGTGATCGACGACGTGCTCACCGCCCTGCTGGCCGGCGGCCACGTGCTCATCGAAGGCGTGCCCGGCCTGGGCAAGACCCTGCTGGTGCGCGCCCTGGCGCGCTGCTTCGACGGCGCCTTCGCGCGCATCCAGTTCACCCCCGACCTGATGCCCAGCGACGTCACCGGCCACGCCGTGTACGACCTCGCCAGCGAGCAGTTCAAGCTACGCAAGGGCCCGGTGTTCACCAACCTGCTGCTGGCCGACGAGATCAACCGCGCGCCGGCCAAGACCCAGGCGGCGCTGCTGGAAGTGATGCAGGAACGCCAGGTGACCCTGGAGGGCCGCGCCCTGGCGGTGCCGCAGCCGTTCATGGTGCTGGCCACGCAGAACCCCATCGAGCAGGAAGGCACCTACCCGCTGCCAGAAGCCGAGCTGGACCGCTTCATGCTCAAGCTGCGCATCGACTACCCGCAGGAGGCCGAGGAGCAGACCCTGGTGCGCCAGGTGACCCGCTCGGCGCGCAGCGACATGCTCGACGTGGCGCCGCTGCGCCCGCTGCTCAAGGACAAGGACGTGCTGGCGCTGCAGAAGATCGCCGCCGACCTGGCGATCGACGATCAGGTGCTCGACTACGCCGTGCGCATCGCCCGCACCACCCGCAACTGGCCGGGCCTGGCGCTCGGCGCCGGGCCGCGCGCGTCCATCGCCCTGGTGCGCTGCGCCCGCGCCCGCGCGCTGCTGCGCGGCGGCGACTTCGTGATCCCGGATGACGTCAAGGGCTGCGCCCTGGCCGTGCTGCGCCACCGCGTGCGGCTGTCGCCGGAGCTGGATATCGAAGGCCTGTCGGTGGACCAGGTGCTGCAACAACTGCTCGACCAGGTACCGGCGCCGCGCCTATGAAGCCGTCGCGCGCCCTGCTCGCGCTGCTCGCCGTGCTCGCCGTCGCCGCCCTCGCCCTGGGCAGCGCGACGGCGCTCGGCAGCCCGCCGCCGGGTTGGTTGCAGCAGCTCTGGTGGGGCCTGCTGCTGGCACTGCTCGGCCTGGCCCTGGCCGACGCCCTGTGGCTGCGCCGCCTGCCCACCCCGCGCCTGCAACGCCAGTTGGCCGGCAACCTGCCGCTGGGGCGCTGGAGCGAGGTGCGCCTGAGCCTGCACCACGGCCTGCGCCAGGGCACCCGGGTGACCCTGTTCGACCACTTGCCGGCGGGCATGGCCTTCGAGCACCTGCCCCAGGCCGTGGAACTGCGCCCCGGCGAAGTCACCCAGCTCGGCTACCGCGTGCGCCCGCTGCAACGCGGCCACTTCGTGCTGCCGCGCTGCGAACTGGAACTGCCCAGCCCGCTGCACCTGTGGCGCGGCCGGCGGTTCCTCGAAAGCCGCGACGAAACCCGCGTGTACCCCGACTTCGCGCGCATCTACGGCGCCGAGCTGATGGCCGTGGACCACTGGCTCAGCCGCATCGGCGTGCGCCCCGGCCAGCGTCGCGGCCTGGGCCTGGAGTTCCACCAGCTGCGCGAGTTCCGCGACGGCGACACCCTGCGCCAGATCGACTGGAAGGCCACCGCGCGCAAGCGCACGCCGATCGCCCGCGAATACCAGGACGAGCGCGACCAGCAGATCCTCTTCCTGCTCGACTGCGGCCGCCACATGCGCAGCAAGGATGGCGACCTCTCGCACTTCGACCACGCCCTCAACGCCAGCCTGCTGCTCGCCTACGTGGCCCTGCGCCAGGGCGACGCGGTGGGCCTGCAGACCTTCGCCGGCGAACGCCCGCGGCACCTGGCGCCGGCCAAGGGCAACGCCCAACTCGGCGCGCTGCTCAACGCCGTCTACGACCTCGACAGCAGCCAGCGCCCGGCCGACTACGCGGCGGCGGTGCAGGCCCTGCTCGCGCGCCAGCGCCGCCGCGCGCTGGTGGTGCTGGTGACCAACCTGCGCGACGAAGACGATGAACAGCTGCTGGCGGCGGTGCGCCATCTGGGGCGCCAGCACCGGGTGCTGGTGGCCAGCCTGCGCGAGGAAATCCTCGACGACCTGCGCCAGGCCCCGGTGCAGGGTTACGAGGAAGCGCTGACCTACTGCGGCGCGCTGGACTACCTGAACGCCCGCGCCGGCCTGCACGAGAAACTCCTGGCCAACGGCGTGCCGGTGCTGGACGCCAGGCCCAGCCAATTGGGGCCGGAACTGGTCAGCCGCTACCTGGGCTGGAAGCGCGCGGGAGCGCTGTGACGGACGACCCGTACGGCGTTATCCGCCATTTCCCTCGGGCACCGGCGCTGCGGCCAACGGCGGATAACCGCGAACGGTTATCCGCCCTACGTCTGCTGGAAACCATGACGCACGCCGATTGACCCCGTAGGGCGCATAACGCCTACGGCGTTATCCGCCGAATCGCGGACGGAGTCCGCTCCTACGGTTTCAGGGAAGCACGGGTGTAGGAGCGAATCGTGCTGTTTCCTGCCGTTCACTACCGCCCAGGTCGGTTCAGCGCATCCTGCGCTTCACACCGACTCCACCTGGCGGCGAAAACTGAAATAACGGCGCAGCGCGTCGACCAGCTCGACGTACTCCGCCGGTGGCGCCAGCAGGCTGAACCCGGAGTCGAAGTTGCCCGGCGTCACGTCCTCGCGGCACCACTGGCAGGTGCCGGTGAAGTCGATGTGCTGGACCTTGCCGTCCTGCCCGGGAATCTTCAGGCGCATGTCGAAGCGCCCGCCCACCAGCATCGGCAGCTGGCTGATCAGCAGCATACCGTCCAGCGAGACGTTCCCCAGGTAACCCATGGGCTTGTCGGTGATGCTATTGAACACCTTCAGGTAGTACGGCAGCTGATGGCGCTCTATGTGTCGTTGATGACGCATAATGGCTATTCGCTATGAGGTCCGTTCAGTATGACCATACCGTCGCTCAAGAGCCAGCGTTAACGGCAGCCTTGCTCCAGCCTCGCGGCCAGGGAACGACGAGCGGTGTCTATCTGTGCATCGGTATAGTAGACGCGCTCGCCGCTTGCATCCGTGGAATAGTAGCGCCCGCCGTGTTCGAGGGTTGCCAACTGGTCGCGCAGTTGCGCGCACTGGGCGTCGACCTTGGCCTGCTGCTCGGCGGCGCGCGAGTTCGCGCTGGCCTGCTCCTGGGTGCGCGCCTCATAGAACTGGCGGGTGCGTTCCTCGCGCTCGCGGGTGGCGGCGTCGCGCTCGACCACCTGCGGCTTCACCTCGACGCGCTGCGCGCCGGGCGGCGGGGTCGCGCTGAAATGCACCTTGCCCTGGGCGTCGGTCCAGCGATAGATGTCGGCCGAAGCCAGCAAGGGAGCCAGGCCTGCGCACAGGCACAGCAGCAAACGCATCGGAACCTCCTACCGGGAGCCGGAAACCTGAGCATAGCGAGCGGCCCTGCCGCTCGAGGCGACGACGACCGCTGGTCAGGGACGCGCCGGCGACGGCTGCGCGCCGTCGGCGGACGTGCGGCCGTTGAGCCGTAGTGTCTCAAGCCGCGCCTTGGCCCGGTAGGCGTATTCGCTGGTCGGGTAGCGGGCGATGATGAAAGTGTAGGTCTGCGCAGCGTCGACATAGTATTTCTCGCGTTCCAGGCACAGGCCGCGGAGCATCGAGATTTCCGGCTGCAGCCAGGGGCGCGCGCGGCTGACGCGCTCGGTGCGCGACAGTTCGAGCATCACCTGGGAACAGTCGCCACGGTCGTAGGCGCGGTAGGCGTTGTCCAGGTTCTTGTTGGTCGACCAGCTGTTGCAGCCGGTAACACTCGCCGCCAGGGCCAGGACGCACAGTATTCGCATGGGGCATATCCTCCGTTGGGAACTGTATCGGCGCGCCTTGGCCGCGCTGAAGGGCGTCACTAGACTGCCGAGGGAACACGCCCCGGCCAAGGAGATGCCATGCGTTCGTCCCCCGCCCTGCCCCTGGCCGCGCTGCTGGTCCTGCTGGCCGCCTGCTCGCCGACCACGCCGCTGTTCGTCGCCCAGGTCACCACCGGCGAAGTCGCCGAGTACAAGAAGCTCAAGAGCGACCGCATGACCGCCGCGGTAGAGGAGGAAGGCGACCTGCTCACCTACAGCGCCCAGGCCATCCGCGACGGCAAGAGCGCCGAGGCGGAGAAGCTCTACCTCACCGGTTACGACAATAGCCGCTACAGCCCCGACGTGCGCGCCATCGCCCTGTACCAGATCGGCCTGATCTACATGAGCCGCTACAACGACCAGCGCAACGACGCCAAGGCCCTGGACTACTTCCAGCGCATCGACCGCGAGTTCCCCGGCACCGCCGCCGCCAGCCACGCCGACGCGCGCATCCTGGTGATCCGCCAGCGCGCCAAAGAGCCGGTGCAGAAGAACGCCCGCGAGCTGCTGGCGACCTGGAAGCCGCAGCAGAACCTCGACCTCAACAAGCCCAGCCTCGACCCGGACATGACCCTGCTGTCGCGCCGCGCGGTGCTCAAGGACCGCGTCGGCGAGGCCGAGCAGCTGTACCTGCTGGCCGTCAACGACCCGGCCATCCCGCCGGACATCCGGCAGAAGGCGCTGTACCAGCTGGGCCTGATGTACATGGCCGCGGACAACCCCCGGCGCAGCCGTGACAAGGCCATCGGCTACCTGCGCCAGTTGCTGCTCGACTACCCCAGCGGCGACCTGGCGAACAAGGCGGCGCGCCACCTCGACCAGGCGCTGAACCAGACCGGCAACTGACCCAAATCAAGCCACGCCGGCTACGCTTGCACTGCAATGGCAGCCAGCCAAGCGAGGAAGCCGAGCATGAAACTGCAGCACCTGCTGGTGGTCGTCGACCCCACCCGCGACGACCAGCCCGCCCTCACCCGCGCCCAGTGGATCGCCGAACGCGGCGGCGCCAGCGTCAGCCTGCTGGTATGCGACTACAACCCGGCGCTGGACAACGGCCTGCTGATCCCCCAGCGCGAGCTGGAGCGGGTACGCATCCTGCAGCAGGCCGAGCGTCTGGACTGGCTCGAGAAACTGGCCGCGCCGCTGCGCCAGGCCGGCATCGACACGCGCTGCCACACGCGCTGGGGCAAGCCGCTGTACCGCGAGATCCTCGCCGCCGTGGCCGAGCACCAGCCGGACCTGGTGCTCAAGTCGAGCAGCCGCCACGGCCTGCTCAAGCGGCTGTTCCTGACCAACACCGACTGGCAGCTGATTCGCCAGTGCGAGGCGCCGCTGTGGCTGGTCCACCATGGCGGCTGGGAGGGTCGCGAGCTGTGCGCCGCCCTCGACCCCCTGCATGAAAGTGACAAACCGGCGGCACTGGACCGCAAGCTGATCGCCGCCGCCCTGGAACTGCAACGGCGCCTGGGCCTGCGGGCGAACTTCCTGCACGCCTTCATGGCGCTGCCGCAGACCCTGGCCTTCGACGCCCAGCTGCTGGGCAACTACGAAGAACACCTGAAGGCCGTCGAGGCCCAGCACCGCCAGGCCCTCGACGCGCTGCTGGCGGCGCACCCGGCCATGCTGCGCGAGCGCACCCGGCTGCTGCAGGGTTTCCCCGAGGAAGTGATTCCCGAGTTCGTCCGCGCCCAGGGCATCGACCTGCTGCTGATGGGCGCGGTGGCCCGTGGCCAGCTGGAGAGCGCGTTGATCGGCCATACCGCCGAGCGCGTGCTGGAAGAAATCGAGTGCGACCTGCTGGTGCTCAAGCCCGCCCGCGAACCGTCATCGGAAAAGGGGTAAGATGGCGCCGGGCCGACCCGTCCGCCGGCCCGCTCGTCTTCCAAGGAGTCCCGCATGTCCGTCCGCCGCACCAAGATAGTCGCCACCCTCGGCCCAGCCAGCAATTCCCCTGAAGTTCTGGAGCAACTGATCCTCGCCGGGATCGACGTCGCCCGCCTGAACTTCTCCCACGGCACGCCCGACGAGCACCGTGCCCGCGCCCAGCTGGTCCGCGACCTGGCCGCCAAGCACGGCCGCTTCGTCGCCCTGCTCGGCGACCTGCAGGGGCCGAAGATCCGCATCGCCAAGTTCGCCAACAAGCGCATCGAACTGGCGGTCGGCGACAGCTTCCGCTTCTCCACCAGCCACCCGCGCGACGCCGGCACCCAGGAAATCGTCGGTATCGACTACCCGGACCTGGTCAAGGACTGCGGCGTGGGCGACGAACTGCTGCTGGACGACGGCCGCGTCGTGATGCGCGTGGAGGAAGTCAAAGCCGACGAACTGGTCTGCAAGGTGCTGATCGGCGGCCCGCTGTCCGACCACAAGGGCATCAACCGCCGTGGCGGCGGCCTCACCGCGCCGGCCCTGACCGACAAGGACAAGGCCGACATCAAGCTGGCCGCGAGCATGGACCTGGACTACGTCGCCGTGTCCTTCCCGCGTGACGCCAAGGACATGGAATACGCCCGCAGCCTGCTCACCGAAGCCGGCGGCAGCGCCTGGCTGGTGGCCAAGATCGAACGCGCCGAAGCGGTGGCCGACGACGAGGCGCTGGACGGCCTGATCCGCGCCAGCGACGCGGTCATGGTGGCGCGCGGCGACCTCGGCGTGGAAATCGGCGACGCCGAGCTGGTGGGCATCCAGAAGAAAATCATCCTGCACGCGCGCCGCTACAACAAGGCGGTGATCACCGCGACCCAGATGATGGAGTCGATGATCCACAACCCGATGCCGACCCGCGCGGAAGTCTCCGACGTGGCCAACGCCGTGCTCGACTACACCGACGCCGTGATGCTCTCGGCCGAGAGCGCCGCCGGCGAGTACCCGGTGGAGGCCGTGCAGGCCATGGCGCGCATCTGCGCCGGCGCCGAGAAGCACCCGACCACCAAGAAGTCCAGCCACCGCCTGGGCCAGACCTTCGAGCGCTGCGACGAGAGCATCGCCCTGGCGGCCATGTACACCGCCAACCACTTCCCCGGCATCAAGGCGATCATCTGCCTGACCGAGAGTGGCTACACCCCGCTGATCATGTCGCGCATCCGTTCCTCGGTGCCGATCTTCGCCTACTCCCCGCACCGCGAAACCCAGGCCCGCGTGGCGCTGTTCCGCGGCGTCGAGACCATCCCCTTCGACCCGGCCGCGCTGCCGCCGGAGCGGGTCAGCCAGGAAGCCGTCGACGCGCTGCTGCAGCGTGGCGTGGTGACCAAGGGTGACTGGGTGATCCTGACCAAGGGCGACAGCTACACCACCCAGGGCGGCACCAACACCATGAAGGTGCTGCACGTGGGCGACCTGTTGGTCTGACCGGCGAGTTGTCCGGCAGAGGCCGCCTTCGGGCGGCCTTTGTCTTTCCGGCGTAGGAGCGCGCCATGCGCGCGATCGCGGGCATGGCCCGCTCCTACTCCCGGATAGATAGCGAGGGCCGTAGGGCGCATAACACCCCAAGCGTTATCCGCCGTCCCATTCGCAGCGCCGGCCACGGCGGATAACCGCGAACGGTTATTCGCCCTACCCTGAACCAACCACCCACGCCTTCCCCGTAGGGCGCATAACGCCCCAAGCGTTATCCGCCGTCCCATTCGCACCACAGGTCACGATGGATAACCGCAAACGGTTAGTCTGAGCAAACGCCGAACACCCCGCGCAAAGCCAGCAACCACGCGCCTCGCGCCCATTCGCCCCAAGCTTATCCACAGGCCTTCCCACAGTTATTGTGGGCAAGCGCCGTGCGCTGATCGCACGCCCATGGCGCGCGACCAGGTGTAGGACAATCCAACGGAATCAGGCACTTGCGGCACCTTGCGGGGGCCACGCGGGGCACGGCGGGTCAAATACCGCACAACCGTGCGCAGCCCAGGCCGGGCGGGCGCCCGGCCGGTTGACCCCAAGGTTATGCACAGTTCTGCCCACAGTTTCTGTGGGCAGTCGGCGGGCTCAGGCGAGGCGCGAGAAGTCCGGCTGGCGGCGCTGGGTGAAGGCGCTCAGGGCCTCCAGGGCTTCCGGCGAGCTGAGGCGCTGGACGAAGAGCTCGCCCTCCTCCGCCACCACCTGGCGCAGTTGCTCGATGTACGGCGCCTTGAGCAGGCGCTTGCTCAGCGCCAGGGCCGCCGGCGGCAGCGCCTGCAGGCCGAGGCCGACCTCGCGGGCGCGCTGCAGGGCGGCGGCGCCGTCGGCCAGCGCTTCGTTGGCGATGCCGTAGGCCACCGCCTGCTCGCCGTTGAAGCCATCGCCACGCATCAGCAGGCTGGCGGCGCGCACGTGGCCGAGCAGGCGCGGCACCAGGAAGCTGGAGCCGAACTCCGGGCACAGGCCGAGGTTGACGAAGGGCATCTTCAGCTTGGCGCCACGGGCGACGAAGACCTGGTCGCAGTGCAGCAGCAGGGTGGTGCCGATGCCCACCGCCGGGCCGGCCACCGCCGCCAGCACCGGCTTGCTGAACTCCATGAGCGCACGCATGAAGCGGAACACCGGGCTGTCCGAGCCGCTGGGCGGGTGCTGGAGGAAATCGTGGATGTCGTTGCCGGCGGTGAAGCACTCGGCGTCGCCGGCGATCAGCACCGCGCGCACGTCGCGGTCGATCTCGGCGGCCTCCAGGGCGTCGGCCAGGGCCGCGTACATTTCCCGGGTCAGCGCGTTCATCTTGTCCGCGCGGTTAAGGCGCAGGCTCAGCAGGCCCTGTTCGCGCTCGACGAGAATCTGTTGGCTCATGGCAACTCCTTGGCAGCAGGCTTTGGCGGCTGGGCTCTGCGGCCCGGCTCAGGCGTGGGAGAGGAACAGGTCGGCCAGGGTCTGGCCGCGCGGCACCCCGGCCAGGTACAGGTGGCGGGCGAAGCGCTCGACGCTGGCGGGCTGGCCGCAGAGTAAGGCGACGCTGCGCCGCGAGACAAGACGGAATTGCGCCAGATGCGCGTCCAGATCGGCCGGCAGCGCCAGGCTCACCTGCAGGTCCGGGTGGGCCGCCGACAGCGCCGCCAGCTCCGCCGCCAGGTAGTGTTCGGCCGGGGTGCGCGCCAGGTGCAGCAGGCGGATCGGCCCCTGGTGCGCGGCCTGCAGTGCCTGCCGCAACACGCCCCACAGCGGCGCCAGGCCGGTGCCGCTGGCAAGCAGCAGCAACGGCCGCTCCTGCCACTCGGGGTCGTAGTGCAGCGCGCCGCCGCGCAGCTCGCCCAGGCGCAGCTCGTCGCCCACCCGCAGGTTGCGCGCGGCGTCGCAGAAGGCGCCGGGCGCCTGGCAGGCGATGTGGAATTCCAGCCACGGCTCGCCGGGCAGGCTGGCCAGGGAATACGGCCGCGCCACCTCGCCGTGCCACAGCACCAGGTGCTGGCCGGCGCTATAGCGCAACGGGCGTTGCGGCTGCACCCGCAGACGCAGGATGTCGGCGGCCGGCCAGTGCAGCTCGGCCACCGTCGCCGGCAGGCCGTCGCGCAGCGGGTCGAACACCTCCACCGTGCTGTCCGCCTGCACCCGGCACTGGCAGGCCAGGCGCCAGCCCTCGGCGCGGCGCGCGGCGTCCAGCGCCTCGGGGCGGGCGTCGAGCAGGCCGTCGCGGGTGCAGCGCACCAGGCAGGCGTGGCAACTGCCGGCGCGGCAGCTGAAGGGAATGGCGATCCCCGCGCCGCGCAGGGCGTCCAGCAGGTTGCTGCCGGCGGCCACCTCGCAGAGCTGGCCGCCGGCGCGTAATTCAGGCATCGAGCTCCTCCCATGCCGCTTCGCAGCGATTGCGTCCGCTGCGTTTGGCACGGTAGAGCGCCTGGTCGGCCCGCTGCAAGGCCTCGTCGAGATCGTCGCCGCCTTCGAGCAGGGTCATGCCCGCCGACAGGCTGAGCACCTCCACCTTCACGCCCATCGGCTCGGCCGCCGCGTAGGCCTGGCGCAGGCGTTCGCAGCAGGCGGTGAGGCGGTCGCTGTCGGCGTGCGGCAGCAGCAGGACGAACTCCTCGCCGCCGTAGCGCGCCAGCACGTCGCCCTCGCGCAGGCAGGCCCGCGCCACGGCGGCGAAGGTCTGCAGCACACGGTCGCCGGCGGAGTGGCCGTGCACGTCGTTGATGCGCTTGAAGTGGTCCAGGTCGATCAGCGCCAGGCCGTGCTTGTGGCCCAGGCTCATTTCCTCCAGCGCGCGGCTGGCCAGGCGCAGGAAGTGCCGGCGGTTGAACAGCCCGGTGAGTTCGTCGGTGGCTACCAGGTCTTCCAGCTGGCGCATCATCCCGCGCAGGGTGTCCTGGTGCGCCTGCAACGCGTAGCGGCGTTGGCGCATGCGCTGGCGCAGGGCCTGCACGTAGCCGGCGAACAGGGTCAGCCAGACCAGCACGATGAACAACACCAGCAGTTGCAGGATCGCCTGCTTGGGCAGCTCCAGGCGCTGCAGGAAGGCTTCGCTGAGGTTGAGCCCGGCGAACAGGATGAAGGTCAGCCCGGCGCAGCGGGCGAACACCCGTGGGTGCAGCTGGAACACGCCGAACAGCAGGATCAGCACGTAGAGCACCACCAGGGTGCCGCGCACGCTGTCGACATGGGCGAGGAAGAAGGTGTTCCAGAGCAGCGCCACCAGCACCTGTGGCTCGGTCAGGCTGGCGTCGACGAAGCGCTGGTTGCGGCCGCTGGCGAACAGCCAGAGGAACACCGCCTGGCTGGCCATCGCGCCCAGGGTGGCGCCGGCGGCCAGCGCCATCGATCCGTGATAGAAGTCGCCGATCACCGTCAGCCAGAGCAGTAGCAGGGCCATCGCGTAGGTGCCGAGGGCCATGCCGAACCGCCTGAGAAGGAGTTTCTGGAGGGCGCGCTGCTTCAGCGGTGTACTCGGTGTGCTCATGGGGCTCCGTCCCGTAATGGCACCTGGCCTTCACTGTACTATCAAAGCCCAACCCTGCCTAGCCGGCCGGAATGTGGGCGCTAGCCGCCCCTGCCGACCAAGGTCGGATCGCCGGCGCGTGCGCCGGGAGTGGGCTCGGCGCTATACTACGGCGCCCTTTTTGCGCCGGTGCCTGACCGGACGCGCTCGGCACGCGGCACCGCCGCCAGAATTACCCGCCCGGCTTTCCCGCCTGACATTCCTGCCTGAAGAGGACCGTGCTCCATGGCCGTGATCAAGCAAGACGACCTCATCCAGAGCGTCGCCGATGCCCTGCAGTTCATCTCCTACTACCACCCGGTCGATTTCATCCAGGCCATGCACGAGGCATACCTGCGCGAAGAATCGCCGGCCGCCCGCGATTCCATGGCGCAGATCCTGATCAACTCGCGCATGTGCGCCACCGGCCACCGCCCGATCTGCCAGGACACCGGTATCGTCACCGTGTTCGTCCGCGTCGGCATGGACGTGAGCTGGGCCGGCGCCACCATGAGCGTCGACGACATGATCAACGAAGGCGTGCGTCGCGCCTACAACCTGCCGGAGAACGTCCTGCGCGCCTCCATCCTGGCCGACCCGGCCGGCGCGCGTAAGAACACCAAGGACAACACCCCGGCGGTGATCCACTACTCCATCGTTCCCGGCAACACCGTGGAAGTGGACGTCGCGGCCAAGGGCGGCGGCTCCGAGAACAAGTCGAAGATGGCCATGCTCAACCCGTCCGACTCGATCGTCGACTGGGTGCTGAAGACCGTCCCGACCATGGGCGCCGGCTGGTGCCCGCCGGGCATGCTCGGCATCGGCATCGGCGGTACCGCCGAGAAGGCCGCGGTGATGGCGAAGGAAGTCCTGATGGACCCGATCGACATCCACGAGCTGAAGGCGCGCGGCCCGCAGAACCGCATCGAGGAAATCCGCCTCGAGCTGTTCGACAAGGTCAACCAGCTGGGCATCGGCGCCCAGGGCCTGGGCGGCCTGACCACCGTGCTCGACGTCAAGATCATGGACTACCCGACCCACGCCGCCTCGCTGCCGGTGTGCATGATCCCCAACTGCGCCGCCACCCGTCACGCCCACTTCGTGCTCGACGGCTCCGGCCCGGCCGAACTGGAAGCGCCGTCGCTGGACGCCTACCCGGAAATCGTCTGGGAAGCCGGCCCGAGCGCGCGCCGCGTGAACCTGGACAGCATCACCCCGGAAGAAGTGCAGAGCTGGAAACCGGGCGAGACCATCCTGCTCAACGGCAAGATGCTCACCGGCCGCGACGCCGCGCACAAGCGCATGGTCGACATGCTGAACAAGGGCGAAGAACTGCCGGTGGACCTGAAAGGCCGCTTCATCTACTACGTCGGCCCGGTCGACCCGGTAGGCGACGAAGTGGTTGGCCCGGCCGGCCCGACCACCGCCACCCGCATGGACAAGTTCACCCGCCAGATCCTGGAAAGCACCGGTCTGCTGGGCATGATCGGCAAGTCCGAGCGTGGCCCGATCGCCATCGAGGCGATCAAGGACAACAAGGCCGTGTACCTGATGGCCGTCGGCGGCGCCGCCTACCTGGTGGCCCAGGCGATCAAGAAGTCCAAGGTCCTGGCCTTCGCCGAACTCGGCATGGAAGCCATCTACGAGTTCGAAGTGAAAGACATGCCGGTGACCGTGGCGGTCGACACCAACGGCGAGTCGGTGCACATCACCGGCCCGGCGATCTGGAAAGACAAGATCGCCCAGAGCCTGGCGGTGGAAGTGAAGTAAGCCTTCACCTTCGCCCCATGAAAAAGCCCGGCCATGCGCCGGGCTTTTTCATGCCCGCGGAAACCGTAGGGCGCATAACGCCCCGGGCGTTATCCGCCGCCAGCCCCGCGCCCACGCCATCGGCGGATAACCGCGAACGGTTATCCGCCCTACGAACGGCGAAACCGTAGGGCGCATAACGCCCCAGGCGTTATCCGCCGCCAACCCCGCGCCCACGCCACCGGCGGATAACCGCGAACGGTTATGCGCTGCGCGGCACCCGGCTCAATTCCACGACCTTGTCGCGGCGCTGGGCCAGAAAGCGGGTGCAGCTCACCCGCAGGAAGGAGGCGAAATTGACCACCTCGCCGCGGTAGTCCATCACCTCGTCGTAGAGCTTGGCGATGAGCTGGTTGGTGGTCATGCCGTCGACCTCGGCGATCTCCCGCAGGATGTCCCAGAACTGGTTCTCCAGGCGCAGCGTGGTGACCACGCCGCGAATGCGCAGGGACCGCGAGCGCGACTCGTAGAGGATCGGGTCGGCCTTCACGTAGAGCTCGCACATGCGCTGCCTCCTTCTGAAACGCGAACGCCAGTCTACAGGCTGATCCGGGTGCCGAGCACTTCGAGGAACTTCGCCAGCCAGGCCGGGTGCGCCGGCCAGGCCGGGGCGCTGACCAGGTTGCCGTCGACGTGGGCGGCGTCCACCGGGATGTCCACGTACTCGCCACCGGCTAGTTTCACTTCCGGGGCGCAGGCCGGGTAGGCGCTGCAGGCGCGGCCCTTGAGCACGCCGGCGGCGGCCAGCAGCTGGGCGCCGTGGCAGACGGCGGCGATGGGCTTCTTCGCGGCGTCGAAGGCCTGCACCAGTTCGATCACCTTGGCGTTCAGGCGCAGGTATTCCGGGGCGCGGCCGCCGGGAATCACCAGGGCGTCGTAGTCCTCGGCGCGTACCGTGGCGAAGTCGGCGTTGAGGGCGAAGTTGTGCCCCGGCTTCTCGCTGTAGGTCTGGTCGCCTTCGAAATCGTGGATGGCGGTGCGCACGCTCTGCCCCGCCTTCTTGTCCGGGCATACCGCGTGGACCACGTGGCCGACCATCTGCAGCGCCTGGAACGGCACCATGGTTTCGTAGTCCTCGGCGTAGTCGCCGACCAGCATCAGGATCTTCTTCGCGGCCATCGCAGCCTTCCTCCGGGCAAGGGCCCGGCCATGGGCGGCCGGGCATGCCAGACAGGTTAGCCACTCCCCGCCGGGGCGGGTAATAGGCCGCTACTACACCGCCAGGCGCTGCACCGGCGCCTGGGCCTGGGCCTGCATTTGGCGAGCGTCTTCGAGGATCAGGTCGGCGCCCTTTTCCGCCACCATCATCACCGCCGCGTTGGTGTTGCCGGAGGTGACGTTGGGGAAGATCGACGCATCGACCACGCGCAGCCCCTCGACACCGTGCACCCGCAGGCGCTGGTCGACCACGCTGGACTGCGGGTCGGCGCCCATCGCGCAGCTGCCGCACAGGTGGTAGATGGAGCCGCAATTCTCGCGGAAGTACTGCAGCATGGCCTCGTCGGATTGCACCGCCGCGCCCGGCAGCACTTCTTCCACGGTTACCGCCCTGAGCGCCGGGGCGTTCATGATCCGGCGGATCAGCCGGCTGCCCTGGATGGCTTCGTCGATGTCCTTCTGCGTGCTCAGGTAGTTGGGGTCGATCAGCGCCGCGTCGGCCGGGTTCTTCGAGGCGATGCGCACCTCGCCGCGGCTGGTCGGCCGGCACGGATTGAAGCACAGCAGGAAGCCCGAGTACGGCTCCGGCTTGAGGCTGGCCTTGCTGCTCTTGGGAATCTGGTAGGACAGCGGGTTGAAGTACAGCTGCAGGTTCGGGTGCGCCTGGCCTTCGTCGCTGCGGAAGAAACCGCCGCTCTGGTTGACGCTCATCGACAGCGGGCCCTTGCGCGTGAACAGGTACTCCAGGCCCAGCTTCGCCTGGCCCAGCAGCGAGCCGAAGTCGTCATTGAGGGTGCGCACGTTGGCCTTGTAGTAGTAGCTGACGCACAGGTGGTCCTGGAGGTTCTTGCCCACCGCCGGCAGGTGCAGCACTTCCGGGATGCGATGCTGGCGCAGCAACTCACGGTCGGCCACGCCGGACAGCTGCAGCAGCTTCGGCGAATCCACCGCGCCGGCCGCCAGGATCACTTCGCGGCGCGCGCGGAATTCGCGCTGCACGCCATGCTGGCTGAGGCTCACGCCGACGGCGCGCCGGTTCTCGTCGAACAGCACACGCTCCACCTGGGCGTGGCGCTCGATGTTCAGGTTCGGCCGGCCCAGCGCCGGGTGCAGGTAGGCGAAGCTGCTGGAGCAGCGCTGGCCGTCGCGGGTGTTGACGTCGTAGATGCCGGCGCCTTCGAAGTCGGCGCCGTTGAAGTCCTCGCTGCGCGGGTAGCCGAGCTCCCCGCAGCCCTTGAGGAAGGCGTCGCAGATCGGGTGGGTCTGGCCCTTCATCGGGCTGATGCGGATCGGCCCGCTGGCGCCGTGGTACTCGCTGTCGCCCAGCGGGTGCGACTCCAGCTTGCGGAAGTACGGCAGCACCTCCTTGAACGACCAGCCGTCGTTGCCGTTCGCCGCCCAGTCGTCGAAGTCATGGGCCTGGCCGCGCACGTAGATCATCGCGTTGATCGAGCCGGAGCCGCCCTGCACCTTGCCGCGCGGCGCGTACAGCTGGCGCCCGGCGAGCTGCTTCTGCGGCTGGCTGTAGTACATCCAGTTGAAGGTCGGGTTGTAGTAGAGCTTGGCGAAGCCCACCGGCACCTTGAACCAGGGCGAGGAATCCTTGCCGCCGGCCTCCAGCAGCAGGACGTTGTACTCGCCGGACTCGCTCAGGCGGCTGGCCAGGATGCAGCCGGCGGAACCAGCGCCGACGATGATGTAGTCGTAAGT
>NZ_JARJLT010000389.1 GCF_029335315.1 Pseudomonas citronellolis | reverse complement strand
CTGCATCGTAGGGCGCATAACCGTTCGCGGTTATCCGCCGTCGGCCCGAGCGCTGGAGTCGACGGCAATGGCGGATAACGCCGTAGGCGTTATCCGCCCTACGGGTTTCCAGAGAAACAGCCGAGCACGCCGAACGCCCCGTTCAGGAGGCCGAGCGAAACCCCCGCTCAGGAGGTCGGGCGACATGGATGTCGCGCGCGCCCCGATCTGTACAGGGACGTACTGTCGGGGCGGTGCCTCCGTGGCGGGGGAGTTCGCGAGGGAAGCCCGGCTTGCCGGGCCCGGATGCCGGGGCAAGACCTTTGGTTACTTTGGGGCGTTTGCCAAAGTGACTCGCCCGAGGGGGCGAAACAAGAAACTTCCGAGCACTCGGAGCGGCGCGCTACACCAAACCCCAACCACAAAGTCTCTGGGTTATTCCCCTTCGGGCCAGCGCAAGCGCTGTTCGCGATGGAGCCGCGTCCCGCGTTCGCGGGGATGACAAGGGGGCACAGCCCCCTCGCGCAAAGTCCAAAGCACACACCAATGGACATCTGGCAAGCACATCCAAGCACTTGGCAGACAGGCACAAGGCCAGCAAAGGCCGTGGCCTTAGCATCGGCCGATAGCTTTCGTCACCTGCCAACAATAACGATACGGATGCACGCCATGCTCAAACCCACCGTCCTACGCCCGACGCTGCTCGCCCTGCTGATCGCAGGCGCGGGCCAGGCCAGCGCCTATTCGCTGTACTCCACCGACGACACCCACCTGAACGCCGACCTCACCGCGGTCTACGCGCTGTTCCACAGCCAGGAGAACTACGCGCAGAGCGGCACCAAGGACAAAGGCTCGTCGTCCTGGCAGGAAGGCTTCATCAAGTACGGCCTGAGCGGCGACCAGCGCCTGGGCGACGCCGGCAGCGCCTATGGCGCCTTCGCCCTGCTCAGCTCGGCGACCTGGGGCGACGGCGACGCCGCCGGCTTCACCGACGGCTCCGAGCGCACCACCAAGATCGAAGACGCCTACCTCGGCTGGCGCTCCGGCAAGCTGTTCCCGGTGCTCGGCGACGACGGCATCGACCTGTCCTTCGGCCGCCAGAACATCGTGGTCGGCGACGGTTTCCTGATCGACGGTGACGCCCTCAACCTGGGCAACGGCCTGGCCGACGGCGAGTTCAACCGTGGCGGCGCCTACTACCTGGCCGGCCGTCGCAGCTTCGACGAAACCGCCGTGCTGCGCATCGGCGGCAAGGAAGGCTGGCGTGGCGACATCATGCGCCTGAAGTCCGACAACCGCGCCCAGGCCCGTCCCGAGCTGTACGTCGGCACCCTGGAGCACGTCTCCGACGCCGGTACCCTGGGCCTGACCTACATCGACGTCACCGACATCGACGAGCAATACGCCTCCCCCGCCCAGCTCGACCGCAAGGACATGAAGACCTACAGCGTGCGCGGCCAGGGCAACGCCGGGGTCGAGAACCTGTTCCTCTCCGGCGAATACGCCTGGCAGGACAAGCGCCACGCCGACAACGAGGACGCCTGGTACCTGGAAGCCGGCTGGACCTTCGCCGACGCCGCCTGGAAGCCCTACGTGAGCTACCGCTTCAGCCGCTTCTCGGAAGGCTACGATCCGCTGTTCTACGGCTTCAGCCGTGGCTTCGGCACCTGGTTCCAGGGCGAGGTGGCGGGCAACTACTCCGGCCCGTTCAGCAGCAACACCCGGGTCCACAACGTCGGCGCCAAGGTCAACCCGGCCGACAACTTCGACATCGGCCTGCAGTGGTTCCACTTCGACAGCATCGACAAGGACCTGGGCAACCTCGGCGGCCACGAGATCGACCTGTACGCCGACTGGATCGTCAGCCCGCACCTGACCGTCACCCCGCTGGTCGGCGTGTACAAGCCGAAGAAGGACGCCGCCAACGGCGGCACCCAGATCGGCAGCACCGACGACAACCTGTATACCCAGCTGATCTTCACCAGCACTTTCTAAGCCAGGCGCACTGAAGCCCGCCCGCGCGTCGCCGCCGTCCCCCATCACGGCGGCGGCGGGCCGGCGGGTTTCGCGGTTTTCCACGGAGGCAATTCCCATGCGCAGCATCCTGTCCACCATCCAGGGCCGCGTCACCTGGCTCACCGGCCTGTGCCTGCTGGGCATCGCCGCCGGGCTCATCGGCCTGTCGCTGTACCAGGCGCGCCAGGACAGCCAGGTCATCAAGGACGACAGCGGCAAGCTGTTCGCCGACGCCGCCCGCGCCAGCCTGCAGACCCAGGGCCAGGTGCAGGCGCTGCAGCTGCAACGCCAGCTGCAGGACAAGCTGCTGCTCGGCGAAGGCCTGGCGCGCACCCTGCAGGCCCTGCGCGAGCAGAACCGCCAGGGCGGCCTCGGCGCCGAGGCGCTGCGCCGCAAGCTGGTGGCGGAGATGGGCGGCGTGCTCGGCGCGCACCCGGAACTGCTCGGCCTCTTCGTGGTGTTCGACGGCCAGGCGCTGGATGGCGCCGACGCCGACTACAAGGCCCGCGAGGAGCTGGGCAGCAACGAACAGGGACGCTTCGCCCTGTACCTGCTGCGCAACGGCGGCCAGCAGCAGAACGTGGTCGGCACCGAGCAGGTGCTGGCCGACACCACCCCCGGCCCCAGCGGCCAACCGTACAACGCCTTCTTCACCTGCTCGCGGGCGAGCCTCGCGCCCTGTGTGCTCGACCCCTACTTCGACGACGCCTCCGGGCAGCGCCGGCTGGTCACCAGCATCACCCTGCCCTTGCTGGAGAACGGCAAGTTCCTCGCCGCCATCGGCTTCGATATCGACCTCGCCGCGCTGCAGCAGAGCAGCGTCGAGGGCAGCCGCCAGCTGTTCGACGGCCAGGGCCGCATCCGCATCCTCAGCCCCAACGGCCTGCTGGCCAGCGACAGCGCCGACGCCGCCGGGCTCGGCAAGCCGTTCAAGGACCCCGCCCTGCCCCAGGCTCTCGGCGACATGGCCCAGGGCCGCTCGCTGACCTACGAGCAGGGCACCGACGTCTCGGTGCTCAGCAGCCTGGCGCCGCTGCCCGGTGCCAAGCCCTGGGGCATCCTGCTCAGCGTGCCGCGCCAGGTGCTGCTGGCGCCGGCGCAATCGCTGAAGGACACCCTCGATACGCTGCGCGGGCGCAGCACCTGGCTGGAGATCGGCCTGGGCGCGCTGGTGGCGCTGCTCGGCCTGGTGGTGGTGACCCTCACCGCGCGCGGCATCAGCCGGCCGATCCTGAGCCTGGCGCGGATGCTGGAGGACATCGCCGACGGCGAAGGCGACCTCACCCGCCGCCTGAACTACCCGCGCCGCGACGAACTCGGCCGCCTGGCGCTGGCCTTCAACCGCTTCCTCGACAAGCTGCAGCCGAGCATCGCCGCGGTGCAGGCCGCCAGCGGCGAGGCGCGCGCCGGCGCCGACCAGTCGGCGGTGATCGCCCGCCAGACCAGCGACGGCATCCAGCAGCAGTTCCGCGAGATCGACATGGTCGCCACCGCGCTGCAGGAGATGTCCGCCACCGCCAACGCCTCGGCGCAAAGCGCGGCCAGCGCCGCCGAAGCCGCCAGCGAAGCCGAGCGCGCCAGCCAGCAGGGCTACGAGACCATCGAGGCGACCAGCGCCGGCATCGACGCCCTGGCCGGCGACATGAACCAGGCCATGGGCGAGCTGCAGAACCTGGCCAGCAGCAACGAGCAGATCGGCGCGATCCTCGCGGTGATCCAGAGCATCGCCGCGCAGACCAACCTGCTGGCGCTCAACGCCGCCATCGAAGCGGCGCGCGCCGGCGAGTCCGGGCGCGGCTTCGCGGTAGTCGCCGACGAGGTGCGCGGCCTGGCCAAGCGCACCCAGGATTCGGTGGAGGAAATTCGCGGGGTGATCGAGAACCTGCAGGCGCGCAGCCTGTCGGTGGCCGACGCCATGCACAGCAGCTACCGCCAGGCCCAGGACAACGTGCAGCAGGCGCGCCAGGCGATCGACGCGCTGCAACGCATCACCGGCGCGGTGAACCTGATCAGCGACATGAACCTGCAGATCGCCAGCGCCGCCGAGGAGCAGAGCAGCGTGGCCGAGGAGATCGGCCGCAATATCGGCGCCATCCGCGACGTCACCCAGTCGCTGTCGGACCAGGCCGAACGCTCGGCGCACCTGAGCCAGCAGCTGAACCACAGCGCCGAACAGCAGCACCGCCTGGTGCAGCAGTTCAAGGCCTGATCAGCGCGGCCGGTAGCCCTGGCTCAACAGCCAGCCCTGGAAGGCGCGCCGCTGCTCGGGCGGCAGCGCGCCAAGGACCTGTTCCTGCGGCTCGCTGCGCAGGCGCCGCAGCCAGGGCGCCAGCTCCAGCCCCTGCAGGTGCCAGACGCCCAGCGGCTGGTCGGGGCTGACCACCACCTCGGCCTCGTCCACCAGGCCGTCGCGCAGCACCGGGGCGCGCTCGATGCGCAAGGCCTCGAAGTCCGCCGGGGCATGGCTGGGCACGGCGTCCGGCCAGCCACTGCGGGCCTGCCAGAACGGCTGCGCCGGCCACTGCTTTTCCTCGGCATAGAAGTCGCGACCGACGCGGGCGAAACGCAGGAACAGCTGTTCCACCCGGCGCTGGTGGAAGCGCCTGGCCAGCTCGGCGCGCTGCGGCGCGCGCAGCAGCGTATTGATCACCACCGGCGCCTGTAGCGCCGAGGACAGCGACTGAAAGATGCCGTTGCCGGACAGCGGGTCCACCGCCATGGCCGCGTCGCCCACGCGAATCCAGTCGTCACCGCAGGCTTCCAGGCAGAGGATCGCCGTGCTGCTGCGGGCGTGCAGTTCCAGTTCCCGTTCGGCGTCGTCGGCGAAGAACGCACGGCTCAATGCCGAGCGCTGGCGGCGTTCGCGGCAGTAGTCGAGCAGTCGTTCCCTGGCCGGCAGTTCGCTGCTGGCCACATCCAGGGTCAGTTGCCAGTAGCAGCGCCCATCGGCCAGCCGGGCCATCCACGCCCAACCGTCGGCCAGGCTCTGCACCGCGCTGGCCACCGGCCCCGGCGCGCCCTGCCAGCGGCTCAGCAGACTGAGAGTTTCCGGGCCCCGGCGGGCCTTGCCGGCCTTCTGGTTCAGCGGCGCCTGGCGGCCACGGGCCTCGACCAGGAAGTGCGTATGCAGGCGCTGGCCGCTTTCCAGGCGCACTTCGTGCCCACCCTCGACGGCCTCGACGCCGAGCACGCGGTCTTCCAGCACTTCGACGCCGGCGTCGCGCAGGTCCTGGCGCAGGCCCTGGTCGAACAGCGGGCGATCGAGAAGGAATTCGACGTTCTGCGCGCTCTCGGCGCCGTTCCAGTTCACCCGCCGCTGCGACGGCGGCGCGGCGCAGGCCAGGGCGTGGTTCAACCCGGCGTGGCGCAGCCCTTCGAGCACGCGCTGGGACACCCCTTCGACGGCGGCGAAGCGCCGCCATTCGCTGATGACGGTGACGGCGTAGCCAAGGCGGCGCAGGCCGATGGCGGTGGCCGTGCCGGCGGGGCCGGCGCCGAAGATCAGGATGGGGGGCATGGGGAGTTTCGCTGGGTGTTGTGGTGCTGGGGTTGAGTCCACGCCCTCTCCCCAGCCCTCTCCCTGAAGGGCGAGGGGGCCGTTCGGCGTGGAGAGTGATCCCGAGTCATCCTGTTGCTCCAAGGCTGCCGACGGAATGCCAAAGCCCGGCGCCGCTCCA
>NZ_JARJLT010000388.1 GCF_029335315.1 Pseudomonas citronellolis | reverse complement strand
ATCGGCGCGGTGGGTATCTGGCGCTACTCCATGGGTGGCCTGCACTTCCTGCGCGGCATGCTCTTCCTGCACGTCGTCTACCCGTTCTACAAGCGCCGCCTGGCCAAGCTCGGCGAGGCCGCCGACCCGTCCCACGTGTTCCTCATGGTCACCAGCTTCCGCATCGACGCCCTGACCACCTCGATGGTCTACCGCTCGGTGATCGAAGAGGCCATCGCCTGCGGCTACCCGACCACCGTGGTCTGCTCCATCGTCGAGATGTCCGACGAGGTGCTGGTCAAGCAGCA
>NZ_JARJLT010000387.1 GCF_029335315.1 Pseudomonas citronellolis | reverse complement strand
CGTGGTCATTTCACCGGGAAGTCGAAGTAGGTATCCGGGTAGGGCTCCTGCTTCAGGGTGTAGTGCCACCACTCGTTGGCGTAGGGCTCGAAGCCGTGGCGGAGCATGGCGCTGCGCAGGGTTTCGCGGTTGCGGGTCTGTTGCACGGTGATTTCGCTGGTGCCGTGGTGGGAGATGGGGCCGAAGAAGTCGAAGGGGCTGCCCATGTCGAGTTCCTTGCCGGTGCTGGCTTCCACCACGGTCAGGTCGACGGTACTGCCGCGGCAGTGGGCGGATTTCCTGGCGATGTAGCCGTCCTTGAACAGCGCGGATTTTTCCAGGTGCGGGTAGTAGCGCTCCTTGGTCGCGGTGTCGGCCAGGTCGGCGGCCCAGCGCTGGAAGTGGGCCACCGCGCGCTGCGGGCGGTAGCCGTCGAAGATTTTCAGCTGCAGGCCGCTCAGGCCCAGGTCGCGTTCCACTTCGGCGAGGGCCGTGGCGGCCTGGGCGGTGAGGATCACCCGGGGGCTTTCATAGCCGTCGATGCGGCTGCCGACGAAGTTGGCGCCGCTGTAGTAACGCACCTCGTAGCGGGCGTGTTTCAGCACCTGGTCGAGGTAGACGAAGCCGGGCTGCACCGGTTGGTCGGCGTGGGCGCCGAGGCTGGCCAGCAGCAGGAGCAGGGCGAGGGCGTGGCGGAGCATCCGGCCTCCGGGGGCGGGGTTTACCTACACCCTAGCAGCCCTTTTTCCTGGCGCCTCCGAGATTCAAAGAGACATTTCCTACTCATTCCTCAGGTCGAGTCGCCTCCCGTTCCGCCGATCACCTGGCCAAGCCGAGCCCCTCGCACCCGTCTGCGCTCGGCCCGGCATTCGAGCTACCGAGGAGAGAAGCGATGCTCAACCTGATCCGCGTACGTACCCGCCTGCTGTTGCTGGCGTTCCTGCCGCTGCTGGCGCTGGCCGGGGTGATGGCGCTGGCGGCGTACAACGCCGGCCGGCTCAACGATGACTTCGACGAGCTGTTCAACGACCGCATGCGCCCGGTGAACCGCCTCAACCTGATTTCCAATGCCTACGCGGTGAACATGGTCGATGCCCTCCACAAGTACCGCGCCGGCATGATCGAGGCGCCGGCGCTGCGTGAGGCGGTGGCCGAGGCGCGGCGCAGCATCGCCGAGTCCTGGGCGTTGGTCATCGCCAGCAAGATGAGCGCGGCCGAGGCCCAGTTGGTCGTAGACATCCGCCCGCGCATGGCCGAGGCCGACGCGCGGGTGGACGAGTGGCTGGGACGCCTGGATGGCCGCGTACGCGGGGAGGGCGCCGGCGATTTCAACCAGCGCCTGTATGCGGTGTTCGACCCGCTGGGAAGGGCGCTGGAGGAGCTGGCGCGCCTGCAGGTCAGCGAAGGCGAGGCGCTGAGCCTGGCCTCCAGCGCGCGTTACCGGGCGATGGAGGTCAGCTTCATGGTCATCGCGGCGCTGCTGCTGGCGTTGATGCTCGCCTTCAGCCTGGTGGTCAGCCGCTCGATCAATCGCCCGCTGGAGCAACTGAGCCGGGTCATCGGCACGGTGCAGCGCAACTCCGACCTGAGCCTGCGCGCCGAGGTCACCGGCCGTGACGAGCTGGCGCAGACCGCGCAGGCCTTCAACGCCATGCTCGAGCACCTGCAGCGGCTGGTCCGCCACCTGGGCGGCGCCTCGGTGCAACTGGCCAGCGCGGCGGAGGAGATGAGCGCCATCAGCGCCCAGGTCAGCGACGCCGCCAATGGCCAGGGCGAACAGACCGCCATGGTCGCCACCGCTGTGCACGAGATGAGCGCGGCGGTGCAGGAGGTGGCGCACAGCGCCCTGAACATGGCGCGGGTGGCCGAGGACGTGCGCCGCGAGGCGCACCAGGGCAACACGCTGGTGACGGCCAACCTGACGGCGATCGAGCATCTCTCGCAGACGGTGCAGGAGAGCGCCGAGGTGATCGACCGCCTGCACAGTCAGAGCGACGAGATCGGCAGTGTGCTCGGGGTGATCCAGAGCATCGCCGAGCAGACCAACCTGCTGGCGCTCAACGCCGCCATCGAGGCGGCGCGGGCCGGCGAGGCGGGGCGCGGTTTCGCGGTGGTGGCCGACGAGGTGCGCAGCCTGGCGAGCAATACCCAGCAGGCCACCGAGTCGATCCGCGCGATGATCGACGCGCTGCAGAACGGCGCGCGCCAGGCCGTGGGGATGATGCAGGCGTCCCGCGAGCGGGCCGGGGAGAGCGTGCGCCACTCGCGCGAGTCCGGCGAGGCGCTGCGGCACATCGCCAACGCCATCGACCGCATCGCCGACGGCAACGCGCAGATTTCCACCGCCACCGAGGAGCAGACCGCCGTGGCCCACGAGATCAGCCAGAACATCACCCAGCTCAACGACAGCATCCAGGGCGTGGCCGAGAACGCCGGGCAGAGCGCCGTGGCCAGCCAGCAGCTGGCGCGGCTGGCGACGGAGCAGCAGCAACAGCTGCAGGGTTTCCGGGTGGACTAGCGGCTTACTGGCCCAGCATCAGCCGCTGTTGCTGCGGCGAGAAGCTGCCCTGTTCCTGGAACTGCGCGCCCATCATGGGCTGGCGTTCCACGTCGTCGAGGCCGAAGGATTCCTTCACCGGCGACTCGATGGCGCCGAGGTTGTAGCTGCTTTGCCCGGCGCAGCCGGAGAGGGCGAGGAGGATCAGGGCGAGTGCGGGTAGCCTGGGCATGGCGTAACTCCTTCTGTGGGGGAGCTTCTGGGATCGCCCAGGCTAGGCCGGCGAAGCTTATGCCTTGCTTAAGCTCAGTCGCGGCGCAGGGCCTGGATGTCGTCGCCCTGCGGGTCGAAGGCGTCCAGGCGCATGCGTTCGGCGAAGGCGTCCAGCGCCACCTGGCCGCTGACGAAGCCCGGCCGCGCGGCGGCCCAGTCGTCGGGGCGCAGGCGCACCATCCAGCCGTCGCCGTAGCAGTCGCGGTTGATCAGGCCAGGGCGACGCACCACGTCCTCGTTGCTCACCAGCAGGGTGCCGGCCAGCGGGCAGCGCGCCGAGGAGGCGGCCTTGGCGAACTCCACCACGCCGAAGCTGCGGTCGCGTTCGATGTGCCAGCCGTCGCGCTTCGGCGTGAAGGCGAAGATCTGCCCGTACAGCGCGCAGCCGTAGGCGCTCAGCCCTAGGGTCACGACGCCGTCGCTTTCCTCGCGCAGCCACAGGTTGTAGTCCGGGGCGTACAGCAGCTGTTCGGGGAACTCCAGGCCGTGCAGCTTCACAGCGTCAGCACCCGGTCGAATTCGAGGATCATCCGTGCCAGCTCGCCGCCGCTGGCGATTTCGTCGACCTCGCCGATCAGCGCGCTTTCGTCGATCGGCACGCCGGGGGCGCGGCACATCAGCAGGCGCGCGCCGGCTTCCTTGGCTTGCTGGATGAAGTGGCTGACCGGCTCGCCGCCGGGCGCCGCGTAGAGGTTGTCGACCACGTCCTGGCGCGCCAGCTGCGTGCCTTCGCCGCTGAGGAACAGGGTCACCTCGGCGTCCATGCAGGCCAGCAGGGTCGCGGTGTAGAAGGGCGCGGCGCAGCGTGCCGGGGTGCTCGGGCCGCTGCTGACGATGATCAGCACGCGCTGGGGGTCAGGCTGGTTCAAGGGCTTTCTCCATCTGCACCAGGGCCACGCGGCGACCGTCGGGCGCCTGGCGCTCGACGATGCCCACCGGGCGATAACCCAGGCCAGTGTAGAGCAGCAGCCCGCCGGCGTTTTCGTTGAAGCAGGAGATCTTCATCAGCGGCGCAGCGTAGTCGCGCCGGGCCAGGTCTTCCATGACCCCGATCAGGTAGCGCGCCACCCCGCGCCCGCGCGCCCAGGGCGCGACCATCATGTTGCCCAGGGCGCAATATTCGCCGGGCAGGCTCTGGTAGAAGTTGGCGAAGCCGGCGGCGCGGCCGTCGAGCAGGGCCAGGGTGCTGGCGCGGCGTTCGGCCACGGCGGCGGCCAGCTGGGCGACGTCGAACGGCCAGCGCGCCTTCGGGTAGGCGTAGAAGAGTTCCTCGGCGTCGGTCACGAAGCCGGCGACTTCAGGGAGGTCGCCGGCTTCGACGGGGCGCTGCTGCAGGCTCATCCGCGCGGCGGGTACTGGGCGATGACCTTCTGCACCGTCTCGCGGATCGCCGCCTCGCGCTCGGCCGGGGTCGGCGGGGTGCTGCGCATGATCTGCTCGCCGCTGCCGCGCCACACCAGCTTGCCGTCCTTGCCGTCGAGCAGGTCGACCTGGATGGTCGCGACCTTGTAGGTGACGGTGCGCGACTCGGCCATCGCCGGGCCGCCCCAGTAGCCGCCCCAGTAACCGTTCCAGTAGCCGCCGGTGTAGGTGGTGACCTGGTCCTGGCGCTGGTCGACGATCAGGTAGGCGCGCACCCGCACGTCGGGCGCGGCGCCGCCCTGCACCGGGCGCAGGCCGCGCTGGTCGAGCTGGCTGGCGATGGCGTCGCGGATGCGTTGTTCGGTGAGGTCGCTCTTGATGCGCGGGTCGTCCGGGCGGTATTCGAAGGCCGGTTGCGCCCAGGCCCAGCTGCGGTAGGCGGCGAAGTCGCGGCTGGTGTCGTAGTCGCGGTTGACGTTGACGGTTTCACAGGCGGCCAGGCCCAGCAGCAGGCCCAGCAACAGCAGTCGGCGGATCATGATCGGCGTACTCCAGACAGAGTCTTCATCGAAGCGCAGAGTACCGCCAAAGGCAAGTGTGCGCCCCCCTCGAAACGGCCCTATTCCGCAGTTTTCTGGCAGGAAAGGCGGACACGGCGCCGTGCGCCGATCAGTGCGGCGGGTAACCCGCCAGGGCCTTGCGCACCGACTCGCGCATGGCCCTGGCCTGCTCGCTCTGGTTGCCGCTGGGCTGGTACTCGGCGGCGGCGCTGTAGACGGCCTGGTTGCTGCGCGCGTCGAACAGGTCCACGTGCACCACGTTGACCTGCACCACGTAGGTTCGCGTCACCGGGATGGAGGCGCCGTACCAGGGGTCGTTCCAGCCGCCATAGTAGCCGCCGCCGTAGTAGTCGGTGACCTGGCGGGTGCGTTGCTCGCTGCTGATCCGCGCGGTCACGCGCAGGTCCGGCGCGGCGCCGGGGCGCGCCGGGCGCAGGCCGACCTGGTCGAGGCCCTCGCTGACGGCGTCCTGCAGGGTGCTGCCGTAGGTGGTCGGGCCGCTGGTGGTGCCGGTCCAGTTCCACGAGCGGTAGCGCCCGTAGCCCAGCGGCGCGGCCGGGTAGGCGCCGGGGTCGAAGCCCGGCGCGCTGGCCTGGGCCGGCGCCGGCGGCGCGGGCAGCGACTGGTTGGTGTAGGGGTTCGGGCTCTGGCAGGCGGCCAGGGCGGCGAGCAGCGGCAGCA